>JAGBGT010000012.1 GCA_017935865.1 Ruminococcus sp.
AGTCGATTTTTTCGTCAGATTGTATAAAAACGACGCAGGCATACTGCCGTATGTCAAGGAGTTTTTGTGCAAGATGACGGAAAAAGCGCAAGCAGATGACGTACAAAGCCGTCAGGCGGTCTTTGTGCGGTGTTGCCTTAAATAAAAACAGCCGTTTCAAGCGCAATTTCCATCATATCGCGGAAAGTCGTCTGCCGCTCCTCAGCCGTCGTGGACAGCCCTTTCAGCGGACAATCAGAAACCGTCAGGATGCAAAGCGCGTTTTTTCCAGAGCGTGCCGCGTTCATATAAAGCGCCGCCGCCTCCATTTCAATGGCGAGGACGTCCATTTTTCCCCAGTCTGCCAGGCTGTCTGCGTCGTCGTAGAACGTGTCGCTGGAGAGGATATTTCCCACATGATACGTGCATCCCGACTTCTCAGCAGCCTCTGCAGCAGCGGAAACCAGCTTCCAGGAAGCCGTAGGAGCGTATGTTCCCGGCAGCCTGTACTGCGCGGCATAATTTGAATTGGTGCTCGCGCTTATCCCGATAATAACGTCGCGGAGACCTACATCGTCAGCAATAGAGCCGGCAGTGCCCACACGGATGATATTTTCCACGCCGTATTCATTAAAAAGCTCATGGGAGTAGATGCCGATAGAGGGCATACCCATTCCGCTGCCCTGAACCGATACCGGAACGCCCTTATATGTGCCGGTAAATCCCAGCATCCCCCGGACTTCGTTGTAGCAGACCGGATTTTCCAGATAATTTTCGGCAATAAATTTAGCTCTCAGCGGATCGCCGGGCATGAGAACGGTTTTGGCGATATCGCCTTTTTTCGCATTATTATGAGGTGTCGGCATAGCAATTCTCCTTTCGCGTTATCTATTCAGCATTTTTTTTACAGTGGTCATCATGGGGCGGAAATTCAGCATCACGACCATGACAAACAGAACAAACAGCCAGAGGTAGGGCAGGCTGAATTTTCCGATAATTACCCAGGTCATCATGAAGATAAGAGCCGTATTTGCGAGAGTTCTTCCGCCCTTGTACCTGAACGGCACGTAATATCTCGCGTCGATTATCCTTGCCCAGAAGCAGAAGAAATAGCTGAGGAACGTCGCCACAGCAGCTCCCTGGATCCCCCATGCCGGGATGAGGAAGAAGTTCATCACCAGATTTATGGAACAGGCGGCAAGGCTGGTCCAGAAGCTGTTTTTGGTGTGGCGTGTGGCGGTATAGATGCCGCCGAGAAACTGGTTCAGTGACATGAACACCACGGATGCCACAAGAATAGGCGTAAACAGATAGACCGTCCTGTATTCGGGGTAGGTGTTTGTGTTTGTGATTATCGCCGTCACCGGCTTGATGAGCAGCAGAAGTCCTGCGGAGGCGATAAACAGTATAGATTCATATGCGCTGTAGACGCGCTGGTAGAAGCGGTTTCTGTCGGCGGAGTCGTTTTCCGTTATGGCGGACATATTCCACGCCTGGAAAAAAATAGT
The DNA here is from genome assembly GCA_017935865.1 of Ruminococcus sp. Classification (GTDB taxonomy): domain Bacteria; phylum Bacillota; class Clostridia; order Oscillospirales; family Ruminococcaceae; genus Ruminococcus. The sequence continues at coordinate 1,488 of JAGBGT010000012.1, forward strand.
GGAAACCATTGAGATAAGGTTCGGGATCCTGTTTGCCACGCCGTAAAGTCCCACCTGGTCCATGCCAAGCTCCACCCGGCTGCTGTGCATATTCTTGATGAAAATTCTGTCGGAAAGTCCGGTTATAGTCCACATGACAATAGTCGGGATAAGGGGCAGGGAATAGCTCATCATCTCTTTTGCGAGAGGCACGCTGAAATTCTTAGGCTTGAAGAATGACCGCAGATCGCCGAAAATAATGAGGAAAACCGATGAGCAGAGGTCGGAGAGGATCACCGACAGCATGAAGCCCTTTACGCCCATTTTAAATCCTGCAATGAAGATGAAGTTGAAAACCAGCAGGGAAAGGGTGGCGAGGATGCCGTCCAGGGCGAATAGCTGCACCATATCCCGTGCCCGGACGAACTGTGCGCAGAGCATACGCAGGGACGAGATGCAGACGTACAGAGTCAGCAGCGTGGAGTAGCCGCGTATAAAATTCAGGGCGGAAACGAACCTGAGTCCCGGCACAATAAGCGCCATTACCAGCATACCGACAGCAGTGATAACTGCCGAGGTGGTGAAAACCGCCTTTTTATCGTATTTTTTGTCCAGCCCGAAGCGGATGAGATATTCCTGGAGCGCGAAAGTAAAAATCGGCTGTAAAAACAGGGCAGCCGTCTCCAGCAGGTCTTTCTGACCCATTCCGGACGGATCGATATATTTCGTGTAAAGCCGTGTCAGCAGAATTACCAGTATTTTCGAGCCAAAAGTACCGATCGCGAAGATCACGGTATTAAATGCAAGCTTTTTATATTTATTCATTTTGTTTCTCTTTTTAATTTTATATTTTTCTTATCAGACTGGCTTCTCCGGAGGTGAGCACCACCCTTTTACGGTTTTCGGTTTCCACCGCAAGGTTGGCGTTTTCGTCGACGCCGAGAGCCAAACCGACTATTTTTTCTCCGCCGAAATCTGCGGATATTATGCTGCCGGTAAGCATTTCCCGGCGGCGGTATTCGTCAAGATGGAGTCGTTTTTCCATGTTGTCCATCCAGTATTCCAGCTTGTCGGCGATTTTTGCACACAGCTCGCAGCGGTTAGGTCGGATTCCCGTTTCGGACTCCAGATCAGTCACGCGGCTGCCAAGTTCTCCGAAATCATAGGCGGCGGTGTTGATTCCTATGCCCACCACGGCGTAGTCCAGGGAGTTCATCTCCATATTTATAGAAGCCTCTGTCAGAATGCCGCAGATCTTCTTTCCGCCGACGTACAGGTCGTTGACCCATTTTATAGCCGCATCGCAGCCGCAAAGCTCTTCCACAGACTCGGCGGCGGCAACAGCGGCAGCCGATGTGATAAGGGGCGCGAGAGAAATGTCAAATTCCGGGCGGAGTATCATGCTCATATACAAGCCCCTGCCCTTTGGTGACACAAAGCTTCTTCCGAGTCTGCCCTTTCCGCCGGTCTGGGTATCCGCGAGAACGACAGTTCCGGCAGGTTCGCCCTGAGCCGCCAGCTTTTTGGCGTAGTTGTTGGTGGAGTCGATTTCCTCCAGGATAACGGCTTTTCTCCCTGGCATAAGCTCCGGGGCAAGAATATCGCGGCAGCCCAGCCGGTAGCCCTTGGCGGTGACTGAGTCGATGACGATGCCGTCTGACTCCAGATTTTTCACGGCTTTCCAGACCGCATTCCGGCTGATATTGAGGCTTTCGGCAATTTCGCTTCCGGAAATATAATTATCTCCTGTCTCCAGAAGTCTTTTTAAAACAGTGTATTTAGTGGAATATGTCATTTCATTTTCCTTTTGTCATGCAGACATGAAATAGATTTGACCGGCGTTTTTCCGATAATGAACGAGTTCTTGGTGCGCAAAATAAAATAAGCGAGTCCTGCGAGCGGTCACGTGAACCGTCCGCGGCGACTCGCTGATATAAAGCTGAGACTAAATAGCCAACTATATGCGCGGCGACAAAAATCGTGTTCCGGAGAACCGGAACGCGAAACTGTCTGCGGGGACTCCCCGCTGGTGGACCTGAGGAGGTTCGAACTCCCGACCTCTGCAATGCGAATGCAGCACTCTCCCAACTGAGCTACAGGCCCGTTTATCGTGAAGTCAGAGGGCAGGAACAGACCCCACCCCTATGAACACGAATTCTGACTTTCGGACTATTTTTTAAGCTCACCCAAAAGACCGCCGACCTTATCGCCGATATCGTCCAGCTTGATCTTAGCCTTTACGCCGTCAACGACTTTCTCGATCTGATCGTCCGGGAGGTCAACGCCGACAACGCCCTCAACGGCTTTGATCGGGCTGTCCTTGAATTTTTTTCCGAAGTCCTTATCGTTTTTGACTTTATTAACGATTTCGTCGATTTTTGCCTTAATATCCATGAAAAACAGCTCCTTAGCGTTTTATGAATCGTTCTTACGAATCTATTATACCACATTTCTTTCCAATAATCAAGAGGATTTTGAAAAATTTTCGGCAAAATATTTCTCTATATTTTCACTTTACTTTTTGGATCAAATGATGTATAATAATATATGTATCAATTTTCGACAAATTTCTATGTATTGCGAGGTAAAACATGGCGAATACTTTTTCACTGGGCATTGACGTCGGCTCAACTACCGTCAAGACTGTCATAACCGACAAGGAAAATAAAATTGTTTATTCAAAATATCAGCGCCATTTCTCCAGAGTCAAGGAGACTGTGAACGATCAACTGAAAATTATTTCCGGATCATATCCCGGGGCGCATTTCAGCGTTTGTATCACGGGTTCTGCCGGTCTGGGTCTCGCCAACGCGGCGGATATTCCTTTCGTTCAGGAGGTTCACTGCGCTTTTCTGGCAGTCAAGGAAAAAGTCCCGGACGCCGACGCTGTCATCGAGCTGGGCGGCGAGGATGCCAAGATCATTTTCCTCACCGGCGGCGTGGAGCAGCGCATGAACGGCACGTGTGCAGGCGGTACAGGCGCATTCATCGACCAGATGGCTACCCTGCTTGGGATAACCGCCGATCAACTGGACGAACTGTCCCTTAAAGCGGAAAAGATCTACCCTATTGCCTCACGGTGCGGAGTTTTCGCGAAATCAGATATTCAGCCCCTGCTTAACCAGGGCGCGCGCCGGGAGGATATCTCCGCCAGCATCTTCCAGGCTGTTGTAGACCAGACAGTCTCCGGTCTGGCGCAGGGACGCTCTATCGAGGGAAAAGTCCTCTTCCTTGGCGGGCCTTTGCACTTCCTCAACGGCTTGAAAAGGGCGTTCGTCAGAACCCTGGGGCTGGACGAGGAGCACGCGGTGTTCCCGGAGGACGGCCCTGTATTTGTGGCTTACGGCTGCGCACTCTACGGCGCACAGAGCGGCGAGACGCTGACCATAGACGAGATAGCGGAGAAGATCGAAAATTCCAGAGCTTCCGACAGCATCGTCACAGGCGAGCCGCTTTTCACCTCTCAGGAGGAGTACAACGAATTTATCGCGCGGCATAAGAAATACGACCTGGGATATGCGGATATCCGCACCTACGAGGGCGACGCCTACCTGGGGATCGACGCCGGCTCGACTACCACAAAGCTGGTGCTCATCACCGGCGACGGACGCATCCTCTACCACCACTATTCCTCAAATCTCGGTCAGCCTCTGGATAAGATCGCGGCGCAGGTGAAGATCATCCGGGAGTCAATGAACCCGAAGATCACCATAAAAGGCTCGGCGGTCACGGGGTACGGCGAGGATCTTATAAAAGCCGGTCTTGCGGTGGATTTCGGCATCGTGGAGACAGTCGCCCACTTCAAGGCGGCGGCGTATTTCTGCCCTGACGTTGACTTTATCATCGACATAGGCGGACAGGATATCAAGTGCTTCCGCATCAAGAATCACACTATCGACAGCATCATGCTAAACGAGGCTTGCTCCTCCGGCTGCGGTTCGTTTATCCAGACCTTTGCCATGGCTCTGGGCTACGATATCGCGGAGTTTTCCAAGCTGGGACTTTTCGCCAAGCACCCGGTAGACCTGGGCTCACGGTGTACGGTATTTATGAACAGCTCCGTAAAGCAGGCTCAGAAGGACGGCGCGACGGTGGAGGATATCTCCGCCGGACTTTCCTCCTCTATCATCAAGAACGCGGTCTACAAGGTTATCCGCGCCAATTCTCCCGACGAGCTGGGAAAAAATATCGTCGTCCAGGGGGGAACTTTCCTCAACGACGCCGTGCTCCGCTCATTTGAAAAGGAACTGGGAAGAAACGTTATCCGCCCGGCTGTCTCCGGACTTATGGGAGCGCTGGGCTGCGCGCTCTATGCCAAGGAAAATACGACAGGGGAATCCACCCTTATTTCCGGCGAAGAACTGGCGAACTTTACATATACGTCGAAATCGGCAAAATGCGGCGGCTGCACGGCAAACTGTCAGCTTAATATAATCAGCTTCGGCAAGGGCAGGAGCTTTGTCTCCGGAAACCGTTGCGAGAGAGGTGCAGGCAAGGGCAAAAAGAACAGCATCCCCAATCTGTACGAGTACAAGTACAGCAGTATTCTTGCCGGAACCGGAATAAATCAGCCTGCGCGCCCCGTGGGAAAGGTGGGACTTCCCCTTTGCCTCAGCTTCTATGAGCAGCTTCCTTTCTGGGACACATTTTTCAAGGAGATCGGATTCGAGACAGTCATAAGCGAGGAAAGCTCACGGGATATGTACTATCTGGGTCAGCACACCATCCCCTCGGACACGGTCTGCTACCCGGCAAAGCTTGCTCACGGTCATGTGGAAGATCTGCTGAACAAGGGAGTGGATTTCATATTCTACCCCTGCATGAGCTATAATTTAGACGAGGGCGAAAGCGACAACCACTTCAACTGTCCGGTAGTCGCCTACTATCCCGAGCTGCTGAAAGCCAATAATCTGCGGCTGAACGACAAGAATTTCCGGCATCCCTATATGGATATGAACAACCGGAAGAATATCATCCGCGTTATGAAGGAGACGCTGAAAGACTGCAATATCGGCGGAAAGATAAAGAATGCCGTGGATAAGGCATTTGAGGCTTATCACAAGTACCAGGCGGATATTGCCGCAAAGGCGCAGGAGATAATTTCTCAGGCGCGTGCCGAGGGCAGGAAGATAATCGTCCTCGCCGGCAGACCGTATCACATCGACCGGGAAATAAACCACGGCATACACAAGCTGGTTACAAGCCTGGGAATGGCTGTCATCACTGAGGACAGCGTGGCGCATCTCGGTCATGTACCGGAGCTTGGGGTGCTTAACCAGTGGACGTATCACTCCCGGCTCTACCGCGCGGCGCAGTATGTTACCACTCAGCCGGATATGCAGTTGATACAGTTGGTGTCATTCGGCTGCGGCATCGACGCCGTTACGGGAGACGAGGTGCGGAGCATACTTGAGGGCGGCGGAAAGCTGTACACCCAACTGAAGATCGACGAGATAAACAATCTTGGAGCTGCAAGAATAAGGCTGAGAAGCCTTGTTGCGGCTATAGACAATAAGCAGAAGTCCGGAGGAGAGAAATGTCAGAATACGTAAAATTTACCGAGGATATGATAAAGACCCACACTATCCTTGTACCAGATATGCTGCCTGTTCATTTTAAGCTGCTTATAGCCATTTTCGGCAGCAAGGGCTATAAAATGGAGCTGCTTACAAATGACTCCCGGGCTGTCGTTGACGAGGGTCTGAAAAATGTCCACAACGACGCCTGCTATCCGGCTCTGCTGGTAATAGGTCAGTTTATGGATGCCCTGAAAAGCGGAAAGTACGACCCCGACAGGACCGCGCTTCTTATCACCCAGACCGGAGGCGGCTGCCGTGCGTCAAACTATATACATCTGCTGAGAAAGGCGGTCGCGAAGAATTTTCCGCAGGTGCCTGTTGTTTCGCTGAATTTCAGCGGACTGGAAAAGGACAGCGCGTTCAGGATAACCGCGCCTATGTTCCTGAAAATGCTGTATGCGGTGCTCTACGGCGATCTGCTCATGACCTGCTACAACAAGTGCCGTTCCTACGAGGTGAATGCCGGAGACTCCAGAGCCGTTCTGGATAAGTGGCAGAAGACCCTCGGCGATATGTTCCGGGAGGGCGGAACGAAGTTTATGAAAACGAAAAAGCTCTACCGCGCTATTCTGGACGACTTCGCCGCCGTAAAGCAGACCGGCGAAAAGAAAATACGCGTTGGCATCGTAGGCGAGATATACGTCAAGTATTCGCCCATGGCGAACAATCATCTGGAGGATTTTCTTATTTCCGAGGGTTGCGAGCCGGTAGTGCCGTCGCTGCTGGAGTTCGTCATGTACTGCGCTGCCGGAACGTTCAACGACGCGAAAAAATACGACAGCAGGAACCTTAATTCCACGGCGTTCAAGCTGGGATACAAGCTCATCTACTCAAAGCAGAAGGAGCTTATAAAAATCATGAAAGAGCAGGGCGCATTTGAACCGCTCCATGATTTCGAGTATCTTCGTCATCTGGCAGACGAGTACATAGATCAGGGCGTAGTTATGGGCGAGGGCTGGCTTATTCCGGCGGAAATGGCAGCTCTGGCGCAGTCCGGCGTGGAAAATATCATATGCACTCAGCCCTTTGGCTGCCTGCCGAACCATATTGTGGCTAAGGGAATGTCCCGTGTCATCAAAGAAAAAAATCCCAACGCGAACATAGTTGCCATTGACTACGACCCCGGCGCGACCCGTGTCAACCAGGAAAACAGAATAAAGCTCATGCTTGCGAATGCCAGGAGGTAGGGATGATAAAGAACAGAAGCGGCAAGATCATACCGGAAAACAAGAGGCAGGGCAGGGCACTGGAGCTGCTTTACAGGACTGTGCCGGGGCGTATCGCCCTGAAGCTGCTTACTGCGCCGATATTGTCGAAAATTGTCGGAAAATTCATGGATTCGCCCCTGTCGGCTTTTATGATAAGCTCGTTTATCAGGAATAATAATATCAGAATGAGCGATTTTCTGCCTGAGCGGTACAGCTCTTACAACGCCTTTTTTACCCGGAAGATCAGATCCGGAGCGCGTCCTGTTGACCGGGAGAAAACCCATCTGATAAGCCCCTGCGATTCCAAGCTTACGGTGTACGAAATAACGGAAAACAGCCGTTTCAACATAAAAAATTCAAGCTACAGCGTGGCGGAGCTGACGGGAAGCAGGCGCGCCGCGGAGAAATACAGGGGCGGACTGTGCATGATTTTCCGCCTGTGCGTGGACGATTATCACCGCTACTGCTATATTGACGACGGCAGAAAGACGGCGAACAGGTTTATTCCCGGGGAGCTGCACACGGTAAATCCGATCGCGCTGGAGCGGTATAACATCTACAAGCGCAACAGCCGGGAGTGTACTCTGCTTCATACGGCGAATTTCGGCGATGTTATGCAGGTCGAGGTCGGCGCGATGATGGTGGGCAGGATATGCAATCTTCACGGAAAGGGTGAGATCAGCCGCGGAGAGGAAAAGGGCAGATTCGAGTTTGGCGGCTCGACTATCGTGCTGCTTTTTGAGAGGGACAGAGTTGTTCCGGACGGCGATATAATGGCAAATTCTGGTGATGGGATCGAGACTGCGGTGAAGTACGGTGAGAAAATCGGCGTAAAATATCAGCGGAGCTGATACGGAGTTTTGGGGCAGCGCCCCAAGGTCGACCGGAGGTCGACAAACGCCGGGTTTCAAAATGGGCATTGCCCCTTTTGAAACCCGGTGTTGTCGGCTTCGCCGACTTGGGACGCTGTCCCAAACCCTGCCAAAGGGACATTGTCCCTTTGGAAACCCGGTGTTTATCAACACAAAAAGCTGCTGCAATCAATGCAACAGCTTCTTAAACTCATACCGCCGATTTCTTCACATTCGTCTTTGCGTCCGGAACACTTATCTTCTCAATATCCGCGCCCAACGCACGAAGCTTTCCCTCCATGCAGTCATATCCGCGCTCAATATGAAAAATATCCTCGATCTCCGTAACGCCGCTCGCCGCAAGTCCGGCAATTATAAGCGCTGCTCCGGCACGCAGGTCGCAAGCCTTGACCGGCGCTCCCATGAGCTTTCCCGTGCCCTCAACAAGAGCGACTTTTCCGTTGACCGTTATATCCGCGCCCATACGCCGCAGCTCGTCTACATAGCCGAAACGCTGTTCCCAGATATTCTCCGTGATAATGCTTGTACCCTTGGCAAGCGTCAGCAGCGTGGCGATCTGCGACTGCATATCCGTGGGAAATCCCGGATGGGGCGCAGTCTTGATGTTCGCCTTGACAAGCGGGCCGTCCACCCAGACGCGTATGCTGTCGTCAAACTGCTCTATATTCACGCCGATCTTCTCCATTTTTTTCGTTATGGATTCAAGATGCTTAGGGATAACGTTTTTTATCAGAACATCGCCTTTTGTAGCCGCAACGGCAGCCATAAATGTACCTGCCTCGATCTGGTCGGGGATGACCGCGTAGGTCGTTCCCCTCAGCCGCTCCACACCGCGGATCTTTATAACATCCGTGCCTGCGCCCATGATATTCGCGCCCATGGAGTTGAGAAAGTTCGCCAGATCAACGATATGAGGCTCTTTTGCAGCATTTTCAATGACCGTCAGACCCTCCGCCTTAACAGCCGCAAGCATGGCGTTCATCGTCGCGCCGACGGTTACGACGTCGAAGAAGATCTGGCTGCCCCGGAGCTTTTCCGCACGGAGGTCGATCATGCCCTGGCTCAGGGTATATTCCGCTCCCAGCGAGGAAAAGGCTTTCAGGTGCTGGTCGATAGGTCTGTCGCCGAGGGGACAGCCGCCGGGCATGGAAACCCTCGCCTTGCCGAATTTTCCCAGAAGTGCGCCAAGAAAATAGTAGGACGCGCGCATTTTTCTTGCAGTTTCATAGGGCACGCAGTACCTGTCGATCTTCGTGGGGTCGATCCTGTAAATATTCGTTTCCAGCCGGGTCACCTCTGCGCCCATTTCCGTAAGTATGCGCAGGCAGATATTTACGTCGCTTATATTCGGGACGTTCTCGATAACGCATGGCTCGTCCGACAGAATAACAGCCGGAAGAATAGCTACAGCGGCGTTTTTTGCTCCGCTGATAGTTACCTCGCCGGTCAGCCGGCGGCCGCCCTTGATAATAAACTTATCCACTTAATTCTCTCCTTAATTCCGGGACTCCAGATTTCCCGGTTTATAGGCGGTAAACCATAGCTACCGCCTTTATCTCGTGTTCTGTTTATTGAGCAGAGTCGGGGGCAATATCTGTATCTTCTGTCTCTCCCTCTGTCGTTTCCGCATCTGTAACGTCCTCGGTTGCGTCCTCTGTGGGAGCTTCCGTGGCTGGTTCTGTCATGTCGTAATCGCTTGTAAACCACTTGACCGGGCTTCCGTCGTACTCCTCGACGGTAACGGACTCGATAATAACGTCATTCAGTGGCTTGTCGCTGTCGTCTGTTTCTGTCTTCTGAATCCTGAATACCACGTCCAGACCGTCGATGACCTGTCCGAAAACGGTGTAATTGCCGTCGAGATAGGGGTAGCCGTGTCCTGCCTTGAGGTAGGTTTCCTTTTTGCTTTCGGAATATCCGGCAGCGTTGGCGAAAACAGTATCGTCAATTTCCATTCCGGTGACGATATAGAACTGGCTGCCGTCCGTTGCAGTCGAGCCGGAATTTGCATAGCACAGCGCACCTGCCACGTGAATAAGCGAGCCGTATGTTCCGCCGTCAAATTCGCCGCCCCAGGCTGATTCGCCGCCTACGCCCGTGCCGAGAGGATCGCCGCCCTGGATCATAAAGTCGTTGATAACTCTGTGGAAAGTCAGCCCGTCGTAGTAGCCGCTTTCCGCCAGTTGGAAGAAATTCTCGGCGGCATCCGGGAGATATTCCGGGAAGAGCTTGAACTTAACCGTGCCGTAGTCCTTTATCTTCATGGAGACTATCTTCTCTCCGGACTGAGGTTCTGTGTAGTTTACGGGGGCTGCCGGCTGCCAGTCGTAGTCGGAGATGCGCCATTTCAGCTCCTCGCCGTTATATTCCGTAACTTTCACGCTCTCCACAATGACCTTGTTGAGAGGTGCGTCGTTGGCATTTGTAGCTGTGGACTGGATAGTAAATATCACGTCCAGACCGTCGAACACCTGTCCGAAAACGGTGTAATTGCCGTCAAGACTGGGTGTGCCGCCCACTTCCTTGTAGATATTCCGCTGATTTTCGGACAGCTCGATGCCGGTATAGGAAGTCATAGAGTCCAGCTCGGCATCTGTCATTGCGGGAGAGCCGGTGACGATGTAGAACTGGCTGCGGTTGGTGGCGGTGCTGCCGGAGTTTGCATAGGCAACAGCTCCCGGAACGTGTACCAGGTGACCGTTTACTCCGCCGTCGAACTCGCCGCCCCAGGTGGAGTCGCCGCCTGTACCCGTGCCGAGGGGATCGCCGCCCTGGATCATGAAGTCCTGGATAATGCGATGGAAAGTGAGACCGTCATAGTATCCGCTTTCGGCTAATTTCGTGAAATTTTCCACGCCCTTTTTTGCATATTCCGGAAACAGACGGAACTTGACCGTTCCGTAGTCCTTGAACGTCATTTCGATGACCTTGTCGCCGTTTTTCGGGGCAGTGTAGTTCATGATCTCAACGTTTTCCTCGGCGGAGATGCCGACTGACTCTTCCTCATCTCTGCCGCAGGAGGTCATAGTCATGACCGAGCCGGCGGTAAGCGCACAGAGGATAACTGCCAGAATTTTCTTTTTTATACTCATTTTATCAAACCTCTTTTGATTATAGAGAACGCTCTGCGGAAATTTCCCGGCAGGCATCCATAATATTATTCTGATACTCCAAATATTAATTATACAACATAAAAGCCCGTTTGTAAATAGTTTCCTTAAAATTTTGGTAAAAATTAATGATTGCTGCAAAACAAAATGGGGAAAATACGTTAATTATTCGGCTGATTTATCATTTTCAGCGGCGGAGTAGGTAGAGATAGTCACGGAATTTATCATGATATCTTCTTTCGGAAGCTGATAAGTGCCGTTATTTTCAGACTCCAGGTTAGCCAGCGCGTCCACTACGTCAAGCCCCTGATAGGTCTGACCGATAACGGTAAGCTGCTGGGAGAAATTAGGTATTCCGCCCTTGTCGATGAAAGCCTGTCCCAGGTCTTTGTTCTCGGAGCTGTCCATAAGCTCTTTTTTCATATCCTCTGTAAATTCTATGGAGTTTACGATGGCGAAGCGGCTGCCGTTGTAGTAAGTTCCGCCGCCGAAGATCCTCTCCCAGAAGCTGCGGTCAACGGTAGTTGTCATGCTGCATACGGCTCCGCGGAACGGCCATAGATCCTGGTGCAGCTCTCTTTCCACAAGTTCTCTGGAAACGTCGTAACCCTCGGGCATTTCGCCGTTTTTAAGCTTGCTTCCTGCCGCGGAGTATGCGCCGCTGTCGGAATTGAATACATAAGTATTGGTGTAGTAGCCGCTTTCCGCCAGCTCCACGAAATTTTTCACGGCGTTTGGCGACTGCTCCGGGTACAGCACGAAGCGGAACTCGCCAAGGGTAGTGTCCACAATGGCTATGGGATCGCCCTCCTGCGGCCCATCGAGCTGGATGAGCTTCATTGTATCGGGATCGAGGGTGATGTAGGTGTTGTTTTTCGCCTGTTTTCCCTGGATGAAGAGAAGGGCGACGGTGAGTACGCCCATAACCAGCGCGACGATTATGATAAACTTGCCCATTGACATTTTCTTTTTCATGCTGCACCTCAGAATTGATATTACAGTTGTCGTATTGTCGGAAATAATTATTTTTCTATAGTTTGCTCGGGAAATTTTATTTTATAAGGAAATATTTATTCTTATAAGGGAACGCCCTCTCTTGCAGGGCGCTGCCCCATGCCCCTTATGAAACCTGTCTATTTCTTTTTAATTATACCATTTTCTGCCGCAAAAGTCAATCATGGAATTTATCAAGAAAATGATGCCGCTCGCTGCCGTCATGATAGGAGATTATCCGCCGCAGATCCACATTTTCCGCGCTCCTGAAAATATTCATGTCAACGCAGGGATTCGCTGCGCGCATCTGCCGGAGAAGCTCCTTTACCTCAGCCCTTTTGGAACTGCCGCCGCCGTTTTCCGACATTTTGCAGGCGCAGCGGATAAATTCCAGACCGTTGTGCTCCGCCCAGCCGATTATATCCGCCTCCCGGACGAGATACAGCGGTCTTATGACCTCCACCGGATAATTTTCAGCCGCAAGCCTCGGCAGCATGGTCTGCATCTGCGAGCCGTAAAGCATCGCCATGAGAATAGTCTCGATAACGTCGTCGAAATGGTGTCCCAGGGCGATTTTTCCGCAGCCAAGCTCCTGAGCCGTCTTGTACAGAAAGCCGCGCCGGAGTCTCGCGCAGAGAAAGCATGGATTTTTTGGGGAAGCCTCGGCGGAGCTGAAAATCTCCGTCCCGAAAAATTTCGGGGAGATATCGAGAATTTCGCAGTTTTTCCGGATCTTCGCCATATTCTCCGCGCTGTAGCCCGGGTCTACGACGATAAACTCCGGTTCAAAGGGGATTTCGCCGTTTCTGTGCAGATGTTTAAGGCACTGCGCCATGAGCATGGAGTCTTTTCCGCCGGAGATGCAGACGGCTATTTTATCGCCCGGGGAGATGAGCCGGTAGTCCCGTATTCCCCGGCGGAATTTCGTCCATATGCTCTTCCCGAATACCTGCCGTATTGATTTTTCGCTTTCGGTGATATTCATTTCGCACCTCTGAAACAAGTATAAATAAGGGGCTGAATATCAGCCCCAATAAATTATTCAATTGTCACGGAAACCTTGAGATCCTTCTTGGCAGCTCCGGCTCTCATGATAGTTCTGAGCGCCTTTGCGATTCTGCCCTGCTTGCCGATAACACGACCCATGTCGTCGGGAGCAACGGAAAGGTGGAAGTTGATAACGCCCTCCTCGTCCGGTTCGTCCTCAACAATTCTGATAGCAGTCTTGTCCTCAACGAGACCTGCTGCAATTGCATAAAGTAAATCTTTCATTTTAACCTCCGGTTAGCCTTCGGAACAGAGGCGGAGACAAAGTCTCACCTCTTCCCTGAGCTATGCGATTAAAGGATACCTTCCTTCTTCAGGATAACCTTTACTGTGTCTGTAGGCTGCGCACCCTTTGCGATCCAATCCTTTGCCTTATCGGCGTCGATCTTTACAACAGAGGGCTCCTTTGTGGGATCGTAGTAGCCGATCTCCTCAACGAATCTTCCGTCTCTGGGGTATCTTGAATCTGCAACGACTACACGGTAGAAAGGAGCTTTCTTAGCGCCCATTCTTCTCAGTCTGATTTTTACTGCCATTTGTATTCACCTCCCAAATTTATTTCATTGTATATTCAAGCGGCTGACCTTGTATACTCAAGCAACTGACCGCATGAAATCTATCAGAATGGCAGATCTCCTCCGCCCTTTCCGGTCATTTTGTCGAAATTCATTCCGGCGAGCTGTTTTCTCGCCTTTCTCAGGCTCATTTTGTTGTTTTTGCCGGTGAATTGCTTCATGACCTTCTGCATCTGCTCGAACTGTTTCAGCAGCCGGTTTATTTCTTCCACCTTTGTGCCGCTTCCTCCGGCGATACGTCTCTTCCGTGACGGATTGATGATAGAGGGTTTTTCGCGCTCGGCTTCCGTCATAGAGGTGATTATCGCCTCTATTCTGACAAACTGCTTGTCGTCTATATCCATGTCCTTGATCTTGCTTCCGACGCCGGGCAGCATACCCAGAATCGACTTCATGTTGCCCATTTTGCGTATCTGCTGCATCTGGCTGAGCAGATCGTTCATGTCGAATTTATTTTCCTTGAATTTCTTGGAAAGCTTCTCCGCCTCTTTCTGGCTCATGACGTTTTCGGCTTTCTCGATGAGGGTGAGCACGTCGCCCATTCCCAGTATTCTGGAAGCCATACGCTCCGGGTGGAACTGCTCGAAATCGTCGAGCTTTTCGCCCATTCCCACATATTTAATGGGCTTTCCGGTAACGGAAAGGACTGAAAGCGCCGCACCGCCTCTGGTATCGGAGTCCAGCTTTGACATGAGCACGCTGGTGATGCCTACCGCTTCGTCGAACGCCTTGGCGACATTGACGGCGTCCTGACCGGTCATGGCGTCTACCACGAGCATTATTTCGTCGGGGGAGGTAAACTCCTTGATTTTTTTCAGCTCATCCATGAGAGCCTCATCAACGTGGAGACGGCCTGCGGTGTCGATGATGAGAACGTCGTGACCGTAGTCCTTGGCGTGGGCGAGAGCCTTTTTAGCGATGATAACGGGGTCTGTCTGACCCATTTCAAACACCTTTACGTCAGCCCTTGCGCCGACGACCTGTAACTGATTTATAGCTGCCGGACGGTAGATATCGCAGGCGGCAAGGATGGGACGGTGTCCCTCTTTTTTCAGCATTTTCGCCAGCTTAGCCGCATGAGTCGTCTTACCGGAACCCTGGAGACCGCACATCATGATGACCGTAGGCGGTTTTGACGCGAAATTTATTCTGGAGTTGCTGTTGCCCATAAGCGAGCACAGCTCCTCGTTAACGATTTTTATTACCTGCTGGGCAGGAGTCAGGCTGCTGAGGACTTCTTCGCCGACGGCGCGCTCGGAAACCTTGCTCACGAAGTCCTTTACGACCTTGTAGCTTACGTCAGCCTCCAGGAGAGCGAGCTTGACCTCACGCATAGCCTCTTTTACGTCTTTTTCCGTCAGCTTTCCGCGTGATTTCAGCTTTTTAAAGACGCTGTTAAGTTTTTCGGACAATCCTTCAAATGCCATACGTTCCCTCCCTCAGAGCAGTTCCAGTCCCTTTGCGATCTCGTTTTCTATGCGAAGTTTCAGCGAATTGTCGTTCAGCTCGGCAGCCGCACCGCGGATATTCCCGAAGCAGCAGCGCATTTTCTCCAGCCGTTCTGCGAATCCAAGCTTTTCCTCGTAGTTCAGGAGAATTTTCTCGGCGCGGCGGAGCATATTCTGAACAGCCTGCCTTGTGATGCCGAGAGGCTCGCTTATTTCCGCAAGGGACAGATCCTCGCAGTAGTACAGCTCCATGATATTTTTCTGATGCTCGGTGAGAAGCTCGCCGTAGCAGTCCAGGAGCATTACAAATTCAAGTTTTTTTGCCATAGTATTCTCCTATGGGGAATTAAGTGTAATACAAAAACAGTTTACACCAACGAGATTTATTATACACCATATTCAGCCGCTTGTCAAGGGGAAATATAAATTTATTTTATTTAATAATATTGCATTTAACAATGAGGGAGATATAATTTTTTAATATCTATTGCATACTTAAAAAATATATGATATAATATGTTCTGAATAGTATTGAGAATTTGCGCGTAAGCAATGTGAGGGATAGAGAAATGAAAATGCAGCAATTGGAATACGTCATAGCCATAGCTCATGCGGGAAGCATAACGGCTGCGGCGAAAAATTTGTATCAGGCTCAGCCGAATATCAGCATTGCGCTGAAAGAGCTGGAATCTGAGATAGGGATGCAGATCTTCTGGCGGACGCCAAACGGAATGGTGCTTACTCCCGAGGGCGAGAGCTTTCTTCTGAGGGCAAAGGACACCGTTGAAAGTATGCACAGCCTGGAAAACGACTATACAAACCGCGGAGAGAACGGAATATCGGTGCGTATCTCTTCTGTACGTTCGGCATATATGTCCGTTTCGCTGGGACAGTGGATCAACTCTATTTCCGGAGAGGAAAAGATATCTCTGCAATTTATCGAGACTATTTCCAGCAAGGTCATCGACGACGTGAGCACCGGAAAGGCGGATATAGGCGTTTTCCGCGTTCCCGGAAATCAGCTCGATGTGTTTATGGAGCAGATGGAATCGAGAAAAATGTACACCCGTGTGCTGGCAGAGTTCAGCATGGCGCCGCTGATGTCCGCGGATCATCCCCTTGCAAAGCTGGATGATATCCCGCTGGAGGAGCTGAAAAAATACCCGGAGATAGTCCATGCAGACGACGAGATGAGCGTTTTTGACAGGAGCTACGTTAATCCGGATTACGAAAATGCCAGCGCGCCGAAGCGTATCTACGTCTATGACAACGGCAGCAAGATGATAATGCTGGCAACGGTGAAGGATTCCTATATGTGGAGCTCTCCGGGGCTGCCGATGATGCCGGTCACCATGCCCATGGTATCGAAAAAGTGTTCGCAGGCGACGCTTAAAACCTGCGACATAATCATGTGCAAAAAATCTGCCGAAAGCAATCGTGTTATCAAATCGTGCATGGATTTTATCAGCGATTTCGTTGACGGTATCGGCGGAGAAGTTTGAGGCAACATCTGACGTTTTTTGCCGTGTTGCCTATGATCCGTAATTCCTCAGTTTTTTCGACAAACTCAAAAAGAGAGACCGGAAAGTCTCTCTTTTTGTCTAATGTATTTCCTTGATCGCGGTTTTAGCTTTCATGACTATTGTTTTGTCGTTTTCATAGGAGAGAATGTGGCAGGCGTGGGATATATCCACCCAGCGTATTTCGGCGATCTCGTTCTCCTGGGGATGAAACTCCACGTTTTTCGCCTTAGCCAGAAAATAGACGACCACCTTCATGGTGTCTTTTTTCGGGGAATAGGTGACGGTCTCACGAAAGGTGGGGTCGATCATAACGTCGATGTCGGTTTCCTCTTTGATCTCACGGGCAGCCGTTTCAGCCTCCGACTCTCCCGCTTCAACGTGTCCTTTGGGGAAAGACCAGTGGCCGCTGTTGATGTGCTTGATGAGGAGTATCTCGGTATTTCCGTGGTATTTACGATAAACAATAGCTCCGCATGATTTCTCGTGAAGCATTTCTGATCCTTTCTTCTCATAATGTGGGCAGGCCTCTTTGGAAACTGAAAAGGTCTGAGACAGCATTGCACGAAAACCGCCTGGCGGCTTTGTACGGTGTTGCCTTGATGTTCAATTTATATTATAGCATATTTATCATGCTTTGTCCATATCTTGCCACACAAGATAATGCTAAAAATGGTCGATTTTCCCTCCGTCGATGAATATTTTCCTTGTTCGACAAAAATCCGCACAACAACCTATAATTTGCTGTTGCACGGTCGGACTTTTTGTGATAATATAGTATAGGCAGCACCGCACAAAGCACGCCTGACGGCTTTGCACGTCATCTGCTTGCGATTTTTTCCGTCATCCTGCATAAAAGCTCCTTGACATACGACAGTATGCCTGCGTCGCTTTTATACAATCTGACGAAAAAATCGACTGCGCATCTGCCGCACAATCCTTGTGCGGTGTTGCCTATACGGGCAAGGGCAACACCGCCCGAATAAATAGACATCCGACGGAACTATCAGACCTGTTTGAAAACCGTAGAAGTGCCGAATGACGCAGGATTTTTTGTGTCAGGCAAAGTCAATTTTCCACAGGAATACTGTATGTATTTCAAGGAAAATTGACAAAGCATGGCACAAAAAAGACAAGTCAGGCGGTGCTTCGGAGGTTTCCAAACAGGTCTATTGAAGCCGGAAACCGCTCCCCATAATTCGATGGGAGAGGCAGTAGAAACAGGAGGAAAAAATGAACAGGAAAATCAAGGTACTTATCGGCGACGACACCGCCTGGATCGGTGTGAGCACGGCAAATTTGCTCCGGGAAAAGGGAATGTTCGCCTACACGAGAAAGAGAGACTGCGACACGATTCTGGAATCGATCGACAAGGACAGACCGGACGCTGTGATCCTCGATATTTCACAGAATAACAGCGATGCCGTGACTATTATTAAAAAGGCCCGTGAGCAGGGCGGGAGGATCCCGCCGTTTATCGTCACTTCCAGCAGTGACAGCGACGATATCCGCCGACAGGCTGAGGAAAGCGGCTGCGCCGGGTATCTTCCGAGACCATTTACCGCTCAGGAGCTTTGCAAAGTGCTGAACGAGGCGATCGGCAGCAAAGCCGACAGTTTCAGCGACGACATGGAGGTCGTAGTGACGGATATTATCCACCAGCTTGGCGTGCCGGCGCATATCAAGGGCTATCATTACATCCGGACGGCGATCCTCCGTTCTGTTGAGGATAAATCCATGCTGGACAGCATCACCAAGGTTCTCTACCCCACAGTTGCCGGAGTTTACGACACCACATCTTCCCGTGTGGAGCGCGCTATCCGCCATGCCATTGAGATCGCCTGGGACCGCGGAAATGTGGACACGCTTAATTCGTTTTTCGGCTACACGGTGGATACGGGAAAGGGAAAGCCCACCAATTCCGAGTTTATCGCGCTCATCACGGATAAACTGAGACTGCGCTATAAAAACGAGCTGGGACAGCTAAGTCATTCCGTCTGAGCCTGTTCAGCGCTTTTCCCCGCTTCTTTTCTGCAAATATCGACCTTTTCAGGTCGTTAAATAGGAGGAATTTTTATGTCATTCAAAAAAATCGAGATTTCGGAGCTGGAATTTCAGCCTTTCGGAAAAATAGGAAAGGAGTGGATGCTTGTCACAGCCGGAACGCCGGAAAAATTCAACACGATGACCGCGTCCTGGGGACAGGTCGGCGTGCTCTGGAACAAGAACGTGCTCACCTGCTATATTCGTCCCAACCGCTATACATACGGATTTATTGAGGATTCCGACTGCTTCACGGCATCGTTCTTCGGGGAGGAACACAGGAGCGTGCTGTCCTTCTGCGGCGCACATTCCGGAAGAGACTGTGACAAGATGGCGGAAACCGGACTTGTGCCGGCGGAGCTGGAGGGCGGTATCGGCTTTGAGCAGGCGGAGCTGGTGCTGGTATGCCGGAAATTGTACAGTTACGACCTGGAGGAAAAGGGATTCATAACGGATGACGGCATTCCGGAGAAATTTTTCGGAAGCGACGCAAATCCTTATCATCGGGCGTATATTGCGGAGATCATGGGCGTTTACGTGAAGGAGTGATATACGGAAAGACTGCCGGGATTCTAAAGGGACGGAGTCCCTTTAGCAGGGTATGGGACAGCGTCCCATATCGACCGCAGGTCGATAAACACCGGGATTCCAAAGGGACAATGTCCCTTTGGCA
>JAGBGT010000013.1 GCA_017935865.1 Ruminococcus sp.
CAAAGGGACATTGTCCCTTTTGAAACCCGGTGTTTGTCGGCTCCGCCCTTGCTTAGAACAGATAATACTCCCCGTCTATCCTATAAATACAAAGCATAAACGGTCTCTCGTGATTCGTGAACAAATAATCCCCCGTCGGCGTCTTATACGTGGTATTTCCGCCGATCTCTACAACTCGTCTGTAATCTATCTTATCCAGTATCTCATCCCCGGCAAGCTCCGCCAGAATCTTATCTGCCTGCTCAAATGTGGACGCCGATGCACTATCCTCCGCGTCGTAGCAGGCGGAAACGTCAATATAATCTATCTCGAAATCCTCTCCCAGCGACTCCGTCAGCGTCGTCTCGAAGCTGTCGATATGAGCGTCTGCATCTTCCATGCCGTTCTGCTCTGCGACGTAATCCAGATAGCCGTCATAGAAGATCTCACCAAAAAGCTCGTGATCGTTTTCGTTTATGGCAGCAATATAATCCGAGATCCGGTAGATCGCCTCGTACTCCTCCTCGGAGAAAAATCTCTTGTCAAAGCCGATCATGACCCGGACATTTTCGTTTGTTTCAGGCTTTAGCTCCACCACCGAAGCGCCGTACTCCATTTCCTCTCCGCCAAGACTGTATCCGTCGGGAATGTTCTGTCCGCCCTCCAGCATACCGCCGCCGGAGGAGGACTCTTCCTTGTCTCCGCAGGCTGTAAGAGCTGTAATTCCCAGAAAAACCGCCATAGCGGCAGCTATGATCTTCTTCATAAAAATACCCCCAATTCAACTATCCGAACGCGTAATATTTTCCGTCCTTCACCGCAAATACGATATCCATTTCGCTGACGACGAGGTGCTCTTCGCCGTCCTCGCCTTTCGCCATAATGAAAAATGTCACGTACTCCAGGCTGTCCGCCTGTTCCGAAACAAAAGAATAGTAGTCCATGTCAAAGGAAGTGTCCAGGTAGGAGAAAAACTGCTTGGTGAGGCTTTCCTCCGTTTCGCCCTCGCCCAGCACGGGAGCTTCCACTCTCAGCCTCGTTATGGTAAAGTCGCCGGTATAATTTTCCGTATTTTCGGCATCGTATCCGCCGTAGATCTCAGCCAGCATGGAATCGCGGAGATTCTGGCATTGCAGCTCAAAGGAATGTCGCAGGTCGTAGCCGTAATTCTCCTGCAAATAGGTATCGTAACGCTCCACATAGTCCGAAGCCAGGTTAGCCTTGTAAGCGTCATAGTCCTCGTTCTGAAAGGCAAGGAAGTAATTTTTCAGTGCCTGAACGACATCCGGAGAGATGGTCTCATCGCCGAAATAGAGCTTGACCCCCGTCTCGTCCTCGTAGTATGCTCCAAGGGAATAATCCTCGCTGTCCTCCGCCGGAGTGACAAGCTCGCCTATCCCCGAAATAGTTTTTGTGCTGCCGGATTCCTCGTCATTTCCGCATCCTGCCGTGTTCATCAGGCAGGCAGCAGCCGCAAGGAAAGCCGCCATTTTCAGTATGTTCATATTTCCTCCTAAAGAGCCGATACCGACAGTCCCATCTCCTGCGCCCAGACAGACACCGCAGAATCGGACGGCGCGTACAGCGTAAGGTTCGGCAGTTCTTCCAGTCCCCAGTTCTCATATGCCAGATCGGGAGCGTTCACCGTCAGGGAGGTGAGTCCGTCGCAGGCGGTGAACGCCTCCTGGCGGATGTACTCCACATTTGCCGGGATATCGAGAGATTCCAGGCTTGTACAGGCGACGAAAGCGCCTCTCTCGATAGCGGTAACGGCGTCCGGGATATTTATGCTTTTCAGCGATGAGCAGTCCATAAAGGCGTATTCGTCGATACAAGTCACGCTTTCCGGGAGGGTAATAGTCTCCACCAGAAATTTCGCCTCAAAGGCATAAAAGCCGATCTTCTCCACAGGCGCGCCGTCGATCTCTCCGGGCACTTCAACGTCCTTGGAGCTGCCGGTATATTTGGTGATGACAGCGCTTCCGTCTATCACTTCGTACTCGAAATCGGCAGTCTCCTCGATGACCGGCACGCGGTCAGTAGGCTGTTCTGTAGCAGGAGCGGCTTCATCTCCGGACTCCGGAGCGCTTATGGGAGCAGTCGGATCTCCCCCGTTCCCGGAGACCTTATCTCCGCAGCCCGTAAGGAGAACAGCCGATAACGCTGCCGCAGCGGTAATAATTCTTCTTTTCATAATTATACCTCCATAATATAGGGGGAACATGACTTTATTGTGAAAATTGAATGAAATTTGTTCTCGATGTGCAGAACCGTCAGACTCGATCAACCCTTGGCTCTCATTTTCGCACGCTGGCTGTTGCTGAGGATGCGCTTTCTGATCCTCAAGCTTTCGGGAGTTACCTCCAGCAGCTCGTCATCCGCCAGGAACTCCAGGCAGTCCTCCAGGCTGAGGATGCGGTGGGGAACAAGGCGCAGCGCGTCGTCGCTTCCGCTGGCACGGGTATTTGTCAGGTGCTTTCTCTTGCACACATTTACGACCAGGTCGTCGGTCTTGGGAGATGCGCCGACGATCATGCCCTCATACACGGGCGTTCCGGCAGGAATGAAGAGCTGACCGCGCTCCTGAGCGTTGAAAAGTCCGTATGTTACCGCCTCTCCGGTCTCGAAAGATACGAGAGAACCGGTGCTTCTGCGGTCGATGTCGCCCTTGTAGGGCTGGTAGTCCTCGAAAACGTGGCTCATGATGCCCTCGCCCTTAGTATCTGTCAAAAACTCGCTTTTATAACCGAAGAGACCTCTTGCCGGCACGAGAAACTCGATCCTCATGCGGCTGCCCTGTGGGTGCATGGAGACCAGTTCGCCCTTTCGCGTGCCCATTTTCTCCATGACAGAGCCGACGCAGTCCTCGGGAACGTCGATTACGAGACGCTCGATAGGCTCAAGCTTTCTGCCGTTTTCGTCCTCCTTGTAGAGTACGCGGGGCGTGGAAACCGACAGCTCATAGCCCTCGCGGCGCATATTTTCGATGAGGATAGACAGGTGCATTTCGCCTCGTCCGGCAACTCTGAACGAGTCGGTGGACTCCGTCTCCTCCACGCGGAGAGAAACGTCTTTCAGCAGCTCCTTGAAAAGTCTCTCGCGGAGCTGGCGCGATGTGACGAATTTGCCCTCTCTTCCGGCAAAGGGACTGTCATTGACAGAGAAGGTCATCTCAACGGTAGGCTCGCTGATTTTTACAAAAGGCAGCGGCTCGGGAGTATCCGTGGCGCAGATAGTGTCGCCGATAGTTATGCCGTCGATACCGGATATCCACACAATATCCCCCATTTTCGCAGAGTCCACCGGCACGCGCTGGAGTCCCTGTATCTGGAGCAGCGAAACGATTTTTGAATTGTAATTCTTCTTCGCGCCGGTGTAGTCGCAGACTGTGACCTGCTGATTCACCCTGATATTTCCGCGGACAATGCGTCCGATGCCGATTCTGCCCACATATTCGTTGTAGTCGATGGAGGAAATAAGCATCTGGAGCGGCTCTTCCTCCTCGCCCTTGGGCGGCTCGATGTAGTTGATGATCGTGTCGAAAAGCGGCTTCAGATCCGTGCCTGCCTCATACTGACTGAGGGAAGCCGTTCCGCTTCGTCCGGAGCAGAAGAGGATAGGGGATTCCAACTGTTCCTCGCTGGCGTCCAGGTCGAGAAGAAGCTCCAGAACCTCGTCGCCGATCTCGTCCAGACGGGCGTCGGGGCGGTCGATCTTATTTACGACAACTATGATTTTATGCCCCATTTCCAGCGCCTTTGACAGCACGAAACGTGTCTGAGGCATAGGTCCCTCCGCCGCATCGACCAGCAGGAGGACGCCGTCCACCATTTCCAGTACGCGCTCGACCTCGCCGCCGAAATCCGCGTGTCCGGGAGTGTCAATAATATTTATTTTGATGTCGTTGTACATTACGGACGTATTTTTCGCCAGGATAGTGATTCCACGCTCGCGCTCGATGTCGTTGGAGTCCATAACGCGCTCCGCAACGGTCTGATTTTCGCGGAAAACTCCGCCCTGTTTCAGCATTTCGTCCACAAGGGTGGTCTTTCCGTGGTCAACGTGGGCGATGATCGCAATGTTTCTCAAGTCTTCTCTTATCATTTTCGATTACCTCTTTTGTAATAATATTATTAATTTCAATCTATTGTCCGGAGACCCGTGGGAACTGCAAAAAGCTGTTTCCCGTACATCCCGGTGGTACTTTGCCGCTGTTGCAGAAGTGATATTTTTTCTGCACAATATGCCGTAATTTCCGTGCAGAACGGCATTTTTTCCGGGCATAAAAAAATCCGCCTGTCAAACAGCGGAATTACTGAGGTTATTAAAGAAACTGGTGGGAGAGGGTGGATTCGGACCACCGAAGCTGAAAAGCAACAGATTTACAGTCTGCCCCCTTTGGCCACTCGGGAACTCTCCCATACAATTTCATAACTTTACCGACTATTGCCGATAAATTGGAGCTGGTGGACGGACTCGAACCCCCGACCTGCTGATTACAAATCAGCTGCTCTACCAACTGAGCTACACCAGCTTAACTGACTTATTAATTATATCACATCTTTTTTCATTTGTCAAGCTTTTTTGAAAAATTTTTTCAAAATTTACGAAACCCGTCTTTGCGGATCATACTGGTCGAGGCGACAGGACTCGAACCTGCGGCATCTTGCTCCCAAAGCAAGCACTCTACCAAACTGAGCTACGCCTCGGAAATTGCCGACCGCTCCACAGCTTTTCTTGACAGCTTTTATATTATACCAGGTTATCTTCCTCTTGTCAATAGGTTTTTGCAATTTCGGCACATTAAACAAATTTGCGGCAGAAATCTCCGGAGAAAACCTGAAAATATCACAGAGCATCCCCGACCTCCGGAGATGCCCTGCCTGTTACATTGCTCTTGTGATCATTCTTCCTCGGCAGCCTCTTCAGCAGCTTCCTCAACTGCGTCGGCAGCTTCTTCGATCACTTCGTCAGCTTCCTCAGCCAGCTCTTCTGCATCGCCCGAGAAATCATCCAGATCGTCCATATCGTCGAAATCGTCAAAATCATCATAGTCATCGTTCGCCTTCTTGCTGTTGAGAACCTTGGAAACAACAACGCCTGCGGCAATAGCTGCGCCTGCGATAAACAGACCTGTTAAAAGCTTACTCATTTTAATTCCTCTTTCTTCGCAAGAATTATTATTCTCATTACCGCAGCGCTTGCGACCGTCTCCGATAACACATATTCTATTATATCATACTTTTTTCAGAATTTCAACCGTTTACACATTATTTGTTAAAAACATCAAAATTGAGAGTGCAGAAATTGGTGCAGTTTCACAACGAAGTATACGATTCCCCAGCCAGATGCGCTCCGAGCCTGCGGAAACGGCGTCGTTTACCTCGGATTCGTCGAAGCCGCCCTCGCTGCCGACGATGAGACCGATATTCTTCGTTCCGCTGAAATCGACCTCGGAAAACCGCTTTCCGCCCTGACCCTCGTAGAGCATCAGGCACTTGTCCAGCGCCGCAATTTCCGCAGTGATACTGCTCCAGCTTATCATATTGCTCACCTCCGGGATGATGCCGCGCCCGGACTGCATCGCGGCTTCACCGGCGATCTTATTCAGCCGGGTGAGTTTCTTTTCAAAATCGGCTTCCCTGGGGCGTGAGACGCAGCGCCTTGTCAGCACCGGAACGATGCGATTTGCCCCAAGCTCTACGGATTTCCGGATTATAAACTCCAGCTTGTCCAGCTTCGGGACTGCCTGAAAGAGCGTCACGTTCACCGTCGGCTCGGCAAGACAGGGATGCTTTTCCAACAGGCTGAGAAAGACGGAATCCCCTGTTATCCGGGAGATCTCGCAGTCGTAGTCCACGCCGCAGCAGCATACGGTCAGCTTCTCGCCGGGCTTCATGCGGAGGGATCTGCCGATGTGACGGGCGTCCTCCCCGGAAATAAAAATGTCATTTTCATTTATATTATGGACAAAAAATCTTGGCATATGTCTCACTCCTTACATACATTATACCACAGCGGCCGGGTAAATGCAAGGGGGATAACGCGTAAATCCCGGCAAAACCAAATTTACAAAGCTCCCATATATTTCATTTATCCATTCTCACCAAAAACAGTCTCCAAATTTGACAGTTTCACCAAAATTTTCTTTTTCAGCCGGTTGTACATATTTAGTTAACAAATCCGTGCCGATTTAGTGATATAATGTTAATATATATATCGGATTTCACAACGAAAGGACGATCAGCTATGAAAATTTCAAAAAAAATCGCCGCCATGGCTGCCTCGGCTATGATGGCATTCACCACTATCGCCGGAGCCGCACCCTCAGCCTCCGCGGCAGATCTCGACCTGGATAACTACGCTCGTCTGCTCCAGTACTCCCTCTACTTCTACGACGCCAACTACTGCGGAACAGGCGCAGGGGAGAAAACTCATCTCTCCTGGCGCGGCGACTGTCATCCACACAGTACCATCACCTCCGGATTCCACGATGCCGGCGACGGTATCATCTGCGGTCTTACGGAGGGCTTTACGGCTTCTACCTTGGGCTGGCTGTACTACGAATATTCCGACGAGTTCCAGAAAACAGGCACATACGCACACCTGAAAGACATCACCGATGAATTTGCACTGTTCTTCAAGCAGTGTACCACCCTGGACGGCAGCGGCAACGTCACCAACTTCATCTACGAAATAGGCGACGACGGCGCAGACCATGGCAAATGGCGTTCTCCCGAGCTTATGGGCGCACGCGGAAACAACGAATACTACTCCACCACGGACGGCGCAAGCAACACTGCGGCTCAGTACGCGGCTGCCCTGGCGCAGAACTACATCAACTTCGGCAACGAAGAGGATCTGAAATACGCTACGGCTCTCTATGAATTTGCCGCAAAGAACAGAAAAATGACCTACGATCAGCAGACCTACTCCGATAAGAGCGTGGAGGACGACATCGCGTGGGCTGCCGGCTGGATGTATCTGGCAACAAAGGAGCAGAAATATCTGGACGCCAACAGCAAGGATACAAGCACCACCAACGACTGGGTCAACGACTATTACTACGGCGGCGTGTGGCTTGGCGCGGCTATTATAAATGCTGAGATCACGGGAAAGTGGGATAAGCCGGTCAGCTATATCCGAGGAATCGTCAACAGCAATCAGAATCAATTCTATGTTATGAACTCCTGGGGCAGCGCGCGCCACAACACTCTTATGCAGACCTGCGCGCTTATCGCCTCCAAGCACCCGGAAAGCGGCGCGGATTTCAACGAATGGTGCAAGAAGCAGACAAATATGATCCTCGGCGACAACAACGCCAACGTCTGCCTGGTTGTGGGATATAACGACGTTTCAGCCACCTCGCCCCACCACCGTGCGGCTTCCAATGTCAACGCCGGCGACGACTGGGCAGCATACAACAACTGGAACGGCGACTACGCAAGCATCTCCGGCAGCCATACTCTCTACGGAGCGCTGTGCGGCGGCCCTACCAGCAACGATTTCACCACGTTCCGCAAGCTGGACGCCAAAGACGCCACCTCTAACGAGGTCGCTCTGGACTACCAGGTAGGTCTTGTCGGCGCGGCTGTAGGTCTGTACAGCGCATACGGCACGGGCAGCGTGGTTGCGGAGATCGGAGACGAAGTCACTGTTTATCCCGAGGAGATCGCGGCTGCAAAGGGCGAGATCGTTCCTCCCCAGACCACAACGACAACCACCACTACTACGACAACAACAACAGCAACAACAACAA
>JAGBGT010000014.1 GCA_017935865.1 Ruminococcus sp.
CGACAAAGGGGACGGCACGTAGTGCGCCCTGCAAGAGAGGGCGTTCCCTTATAAACTTATTGTCCGTACATAAAAATATAGAGAGAAATTTTCCACTTTTAAAAGGGGATGTTTCTCTCTATATTTATTTAATGTGTCTTTTTTATGTGTCCCTTTTAAAACTGAAATTCTCGATTCGCCGCGAAAGAAATAAACCGGGAAGTTTAGGGGACGCTCTCTCTTGCAGAGCGTCCCCTCTCCAAAAACAGTCCACTGGACTGTTTTTGGATTCACCCCTTGCAGGGCGCCTAAAGTAAGCATCGACCTGCGGTCGATTTGGGACTCCGTCCCAAACCCTGCCACAGGCGCTGCCTCTGGACTCTGCCAAAGGGACATTGTCCCTTTGGAAACCCAGTTTTCTCGGCTGCGCCGATATCAATACACCGGCACTTCATTCACGCGGATATTCAAGTCAACATCGCCGCTGATTCCCTCCATCCGCCCATATGCGCTCGCCTGCCATATAGCGAAAGTGCCCTCATAATCAGTCTCGTCCACATAATGCGCCAGCCAGACCGTCCGGTTATTCCTGTTCTCCCAGAAATTGTTCAGGAAATTCTTACTGCTGTACAGCATCCCCGAATAACCGTTTTTCTCCAGCTCATCGCAAAAAGCCTCAAAGATCTCATTCAGATCGTGAATGCTCATGCCGTACTGCTGAAATCTCGCCCATTCCTCCCAGTCAAAGGCAATGGGATAATCAAGCTGTCTGCCGTCAAGCTGCTCCACGATCCAGCGAGCCTGCTCCCGAGCCTTTTCCTCGGTATTCGCCGTGGTGTAGAAGTAAACTCCCACATCCAGACCTGCCGCAGAGGCGTTTGCAATATTCTGCTCGTAATAATCATCCATTTTTATCTCGTCATAGCAATATCCCATCCGCATAAGCACAAACTCGCATCCCTGAGCCTTGACGGCTTCGTAATCCACATTCGTCTGCCAGGCGGAAACGTCGATGCCGTAGCTGACGTTTTCATAGCAGTATTTGTCCATGAACTCCCGGAACGTAATACGTGGATTGTTGTCCTGGGCGGCAGGTATCTCGTTGAGGACGAAAACCGTAGTCTCCCAACTGGTCTCGTTGCCGGAGCTGTCGGTGACTGTCACGGTTATAGGATAATTTCCCACGGTCGAGGTGTCCACCTCCCCGGTATAGCTCAGCTTGGGGTCGCGGTCGTAGTTATCGGCAAATCCGACGATAGTGTCCGGGTCGAAAGGCTCGCCCTTTTTCGCATACGGATTCCAGCCCGAGTTCAGACACAGCGGCGGAGTTGTGTCCGCCACGGTATAAGTAAACGTCCCCTCGTAGGACTTTCCCTTGTAGTCGAAGACGTACTCAACGTCATGCTCCCCCAGCTCCGAGGTGTCAATGAGCCGCTTGTGATCCTGCACGTCGAAATTCGAGTCCCGGAGCAGCTCCCCCAGGGTCACATCGCTGTAGACTTCCACCTCTTCCAGCCCGGAAATAACCACATCCTCCGGAATCTCATTTTCAGCGCAGACTGTGGTCGTCTCCAGGTTCTCCGTTGTTTCCGGAGCTGTCGTCACCGTGACGGCGGAGGTCGCCGCAGGGACTTTTTCAGAGGCAGATCCTTCCGCCTTATCTCCGCAGCCGCAGAACAAAACAGCCGTCACCGCCGGCAATATCAGTATTTTCTTCATTTTCCCTCCTGTTTTCCCACAAGCCGCTCCACCATGACCTGCCTGCATTTCAGCTCCAGCGCGTCGTCCAGTTCGGGAAGAACTACAGCCGCGTCCGATTTCCTATTAAGGCAATAGGATATGACGTAGTCCGATATTTCAGGATTTTTCGCCAGGCACGGCCCGTGCATATATGTGGCGATAACGTTCTTTTCAAAGTAGCCCTCATGACTGCTTCCGGTGCAGTTTCCGTGACCGCAGACTACGCTTCCGAAAGGAGTTTCCACGCCCATGGTCTGACCGCCGTGATTCTCAAATCCGACGATCTCGGTTTCCCTGCCGGTGATATTTGTTTTCACGACGATATTCCCGATACAGCGCTTTTTCCTGTTCGGCTCTGCCACGGTGTAGTAGCTGAATATCCCCAGCCCGGGGATCTCCACGCCGTCGGCATCCTTATAGTATCTGCCCAGCAGTTGGTAGCCGCCGCAGATCAGAAAGAGAAACGAGCCGTTGTCATATGCTGATTTTATCCCCTGACGGCATTTTTGCAGATCCTCCGCGATATGCTGCTGTTCAAGGTCTGCGCCGCCGCCGATGTAGATAAGGTCATAGGCTGAAAAATCCGGCATTTCTGAATCCACGGAATACCTGTCGATGCAGCACTCTATCCCTCTCATTTTGCAGCGGTAGCCTATGATCTCCATATTTCCGCTGTCTCCGTAGAGGTCAAGCATATCCGCATACATATGAAGAATTTTTATTTTATTCATGGTCTCCTCCTGCCCTGTGGGAATAACGTTTCAGTGCGCCGCGCGTGGGCTGGACTGCCGTATAATTGGCGATAACGAACTTTTTCCCGGGGGTTTTCGCAAGCTCCGCAACAGCCCCGTCAAGCTCCGGACAAACCGTTATTTTCTCCGCCGGATAACCCGAGCACTTTATCCTCACCGCAATATCATAAGCGCGCGTACCCGAGGTCACCACCCGGCTCACATCCCGGAAAATGCTGAAATTGATGTCCCATATCCAGGACACGTCCAGACCGTCCGCCACGTTGTCGTTGAGGACGAAAAGCAGCTCCTTTTCGCCGTTCATCTCGTTCATCACGCGGAGGGTCATATTCGCCCCCACGGGATTTTTCGCCAGATTCAGCACAGCCTTGCGGTCGCCGAGCATAAATGTCTCCATTCTGCCGTTGTTGACAGTGTAATTGGATATAACGTCCTCCGTGATCTCCGGCTTTATACCGTAGAGCTTTGCAATTCCTGCCACCGCGGTCATGTTGTAGATGTTGTAAATACTGTTCAGCTTAGGGCTGTAGGAGTGACCGTCCGCCGTAAATACCGGTTTTTCCAGGTCGATGCCGCTTGCGGTGATGTACGGCTCGTATTCGCCGAAACCGCACTTGCCGCACCTGAATTTTCCGATGTGGGAGTACTGGTAATACTCATACCCCAGCGCCTCGCCGCAGAATGGGCAGAAGCGTCCCTCCGACGCCTCGAAGATCTCCTTCGTGGCATAGGCGTACGGCTCTGCGTGGAAATACCTGACATTTTTGTTTGCCGGATTCGCCATGCCCAGACGGGCGGTATTAGGGTCGTCGCCGTTCAGGAGCAGATTTCCCTCAAATGTCTTGCAGAAGCCGTTTATCTTCTGTATCAGCGTCTCCATTTCGCCGTTTCTGTCGAGCTGATCTCTGAAAAAATTCAGCACCACCAGCGTCTCCAGCCTGAGCTGGGAGTATACTACCGGAACGTGGCTCTCGTCGGTTTCAAGGATGAGCATATCAGCCTTGACGCGTCCTGCTCCGTCGCAGTACCGCAGAAGCAGGGAGCAGATGCCGGTATCCAGATTATTTCCCTCCCTGTTGATGATTATGTTCCTGCCGCTTTTCTCAAAAAGCCGGGCTATGCAGTTTGTCACCGATGTTTTGCCGTTTGTGCCTGTCACGGCGATTATAGGGCAGTCCACCCTGAACATCTTCACGCATTTTCCCCTTGTAAGATGCCAGAGAACGATGCCGGGAAGATTTCCTGCATTCCGCTTAAAAAGCCGCAGTATCTTCACAATAAGCTTTCCTATGAAAATTAATATCCTGTTCAATTTTTACTCCTTGAAATGCGGTTCTTACTTTCTGCCGCAATATTTACATACACATTAATTATATCACATCTCGCGGCAGATTACAACAGATTTGTCAAATTTTGATGCCTATATTATTTTTTGCACATTTCCCCCTTGACTCAGAGCCTTAAAAATGGTAAAATAATAGTATATGTATTTTTAAGGAATGATAATATGAATGTTAAACTTTTAGCCTATACTCCCGGGCCGGAGCGGACGGCTGCCACGGCTGCCAAGCTATGCTATTCAAACAGCGATATCGGCTCGCTCTACGAAGGACTTACCCCGGAAAAGACCGAGAGCTTCATAGATATGCTGGTGTCCATAGGTCACGAAAGCGTCATGGAGCACGTCAGCTTCACCTTTGGCATCGAGGGCATATCACGCGCCTGCTCCCATCAGCTTGTGCGCCACCGTATCGCCTCATATTCACAGAAGAGCCAGCGTTACGTCAACGAAAACGCCTTTGAGTTCATAACTCCCCCCGAGATCGAAGCCGTCCCGGAGGCAAAGGCGGAGTTCGACCGCATGATGTCGGAGCTGAACGGCAGCTATGAAAAAATCGCCGGTATTCTCACGGAATCTCATAAACAGCGCTTCCTCAGCCAGGGACTTGACGAAAAAAGCGCCGCCTCAAAGGCGCGTAAGCTTGCCAACGAGGACGCCAGATTCATCCTCCCCAACGCCTGCGAGACCAAGATCATCGTTACCATGAATGTGCGGTCGCTCTTCAATTTCTTCCGCCACCGCTGCTGCAACCGGGCGCAGTGGGAGATACGCGCAGTGGCAAATGAAATGCTGCGTATCTGCCTGGAAAAGGCGCCTCACATTTTCCGCCACGCCGGACCGTCCTGTGTGGTCTCGGGAAAGTGCCCGGAGGGAAAAATGAGCTGCGGCAAAATGAAAGAGGTCATCGACCGCTTCGAGAAATTCAAAAAGCAGGGGGAATCCCTGTAATGCTGCAATTCAGGGAGATCGAGCTTGGCGACAGGGAAAAAGCCAACGCCGCCCTCCGCGCATCGGACAACATGGGATGCGAGTACTCCTTTGCCAACAATATGGCGTGGAGACGGCTTTCGGACTCGATGATCTGCTTCTTCAGGGATTTCTACATCGTCTGCGCTTTCGGAACGAAGGACAAAATCCCCTTGTTTACCTTTCCGGCAGGCTCGGGCGACCTCCGGGAGCTTTTCGGCGAAATGAAAAGCTTCTGCGAGGGGCTTGGCGTCCCACTTAAGATCTGGGGCGTAACGGAGGATAAGCTAAAAATGCTGAACGAGCTTTTCCCCGGCGAATTTACAGCCGAATACGACCGCGACGGCTCCGACTACATCTACAGCCGACAGGAGCTTGCGGAACTGAAAGGCAGAAAATTCCACGGCAAACGGAATCACCTTGCAAGATTCGGGAAACTGGATTACCAGTTTTCGCCCATAACCGAAAGGGATTTTGACGACTGCATCCGCTTCATCGCCGACACCTACAACGCCGCCGGAAACAGCTCCGATTACTCTGCCGTTGCCGAGCAGTTCGCGGTAAACACATATTTTTCCCATTTTCACGAGCTGGAGCTGAGCGGCGGCATTATCAGGATAGACGGCTCAGTCGCCGGAGTGACTATCGGCGAAAGGCTCAATTCCGACACGTTCTGCGTTCACATCGAAAAAGCCGACAGACAGTTTGAGGGCATTTACGCCGGGATAAACAATCTCTTCGTCCGCAACTGCACCGACGGTTTCAGGTACGTCAACCGGGAGGAAGATCTGGGAATAGAGGGTCTCCGCAGAGCGAAGCTCTCCTATAATCCGGTTTTTCTGCTTGATAAATATACAGTTACGTTCAGGGGATGACGCCCCCGACCGAAAGGAGTTAATTATGATATACGTTTTTCTTGCACAGGGATTTGAAGAGGTAGAGGCGCTCACCCCTGTAGATATGCTCAGGCGAGCCGAAAAAAAGGTCATCACCGTAGGCGTGGGCGATAATATTATCGTCAGCTCCCACGGCATCCCGGTGGTGGCGGACACCATTGCCCAGGAAGCGCCCCTCACCGACGAGCTTGAAATGATCGTTCTCCCCGGCGGTATGCCCGGAACGCTGAATCTGGAAAAATCCGAATACGTCCAGGCTGCGATCAGATTCTGCATGGAGAGAAATATCCCCGTAGCCGCCATTTGCGCCGCACCGTCCATTCTGGGACATCTTGGACTTTTAGAGGGCAGAAGAGCCGTCTGCTACACCGGCTTCGAGGCTCAGCTAAAAGGCGCGGAGGTGTGCGGCAGCGCGGTTGAGGTCGACGGCAATATCATCACCGCAAGAGGTGCGGGAGTCGCCATGCAGTTCGCCCTGAAGCTGGTGGAAACAGTCGTTTCCAAAGCCGAAAGCGACCGTCAGTTCAGGGCTGTCCTCTGTGAGTAAGGCGGACAAGACCCGGCTGCGAAAGACCTGTATGCAGATGAGAGGGCAGCTCAGATCAGCGGAAAAGGACAGCCGCATAGCGGAGCGCGTTCTTGCCCATATTAAGGTCAAAGAGGCGGACACAGTCCTTCTGTACGCCAGCTTCGGCACGGAGACGGACACCCGTCAGATCGCCGATGCTCTCTGGGAGTCGGATATCCCGGTGGCATTTCCAAGGTGCGGAAAAAACCGTGAGATGACGTTTCACCTGGTGCGCTCCCGGGAAATGCTGCTCAGGGGAAGCTACGGCATCCCCGAGCCGCCGGAATCCCTGCCCTGCCCGGAAATTACGGAAAAGACCCTTTGCATAGTCCCGGGGCTTGCCTTTACGGAAAAAGGCGGCAGACTGGGCTACGGCGGAGGATATTACGACAGCTTCATTCAAAAATACCCATACATCTACACGATCGCCATTGCCTATGACGGTCTTGTCCTCGACAGCCTGCCCCTGGAGGAGCACGACATACCGATGAACGAGATCGTTACGGAAGAAAGGACGGTGCTTTGCCGTGAGTGATAAATTCAGCGAAAACGAAGATATACTCAATGATATTCTCAGCGAGACAGACCCGGACGTCACACCGGTGGAGGATGCCCTGGAATATGCCGGGGAAAAAGAAGAGCTTTACGGTCAGAATGACGTGGCTGCCGGGATGACGGAGGAGGAATCCCGGGAATTTATGGAGTCCCTCGACGAGGATATCCCCGACGCCCCCGAACAGGAGGAAGAGGCAGAAGAAGATGATGAAGAGTCTGCGCCGCCCCCGGAAAGCGGCAGGAAGAGATCTGTCGGAAAAGTTTCGGAAAAGAGTAAAAAGAAAAAGAAGAAGAAAAGGAAAAAGCGTCACAGCCGTCTTCCCGGCGTGCTTATTCTGGTCACGCTGATCTTCGGCGTTTCTATCATCTCCTCTATCGTCATCATCGGCTTCGGAAAGGATATGCTTGGCATCGGAAAGAGCGACAACACCCATATGATAGTCGTTCCGGAGGGCGCGACGAATCAGGATATCGCGGATATGCTGGCGCGTGACGGAATCATCAAGTCCGCCAAGGCATTCAAAGTATTCGCCGACCTGCGCAACAAGGAGCTTGCCTATATTTCGGGAGAGCACTTCATCCGCCCCAATATGGCATATGAGACGATCATCAACGAGCTGACCGTCGTTCCGGAGGTGGAGAGAGGTGAATCTGTCCAGGTAACGTTCCCCGAGGGCATCAACCTTATCGAGGCAAGCAATATTCTGGAGGAAAACGGCATCTGCGACGCCGAGGAGTTCGTGTTCTACTTCAATTCAGGCGGCTACGGCGTTCCTTTCGAGGATCTTCTGCCCATTGATACGGCTCTGAAATTCCAGCGCATGGAGGGCTATCTCTTCCCCGACACCTATTTCTTCTACGAGAACAGCACGCCTGCCGAAGTCTGCCAGAAGATCTACTATAACTTCGACCAGAAAATGACCGACGAACGTCTTGACAGAATGGAAGAGCTGGGACTTACTCTCGATCAGCTTGTCACATTTGCCTCTATCGTGCAAAAGGAGGCTGCCACAACTGATACCATGAACCGCGTCGCGTCCGTATTCTGGAACAGACTGGAGGACACGGATAACTTCGGCTCGCTCCAGTCAGACCCGACCACAAACTACGCAAACAACGTAATAAGACCGAATATGCAGTATTTCGACCAGGTGAAGATTGACGCATACGACACCTACAAAACTCCCGGACTTCCTCCGGGAGCGATATGCAACCCCGGTATCGAGGCTATCGACGCCGTTCTGGAAAAGTACGAAAGCGACTACTACTTCTTCATCGCCAACATCCACACCAAGGTGACGTACTTCTCGGAGACAAACGAGGAGCATGAGAAATACAAGGCTGAGATCGAGGCATATTATGAGCAGGAGGGGCTTGAGTATGAGGAATAAGCTTGAAGTCCTTGCACCGGCAGGAGACGAAGAGCGTCTTGCGGCTGCGCTGAATTACGGCGCGGATGCCGTTTATCTCGGGAGAAAACAGTTCGGCATGAGAGCGTCTCCCATGAATTTCGATTTTGAGCAGCTATGCCGCGCGGTAAAGACGGCTCATGAAAAGGGCGTAAAGGTCTACGTCACCTGCAATACCCTCCCCCGGAACAGCGAACTGCCATTCTTTGAGCAGTTCGTCCGGGAGGCGGTGGATGCGCAGGTGGACGCGCTCATCGTAGCGGACATCGGTCTGCTGATGCTGATAAAGCGCTATGCCCCGGATATGGAGATCCATATTTCCACCCAGACGGGCATAGTTAATTACCAGACGGCACGGGAGCTGTACGACCTGGGGGCGAAAAGAGTCGTTCTCGCGCGGGAGCTTTGCTTTGACGAGATCGCCGAGATCCGTGCGAAAACCGCCCCGGAGCTGGACATCGAATGCTTTGTTCACGGGGCGATGTGCGTCTCGTTTTCGGGACGCTGTCTGCTTTCGCAGTACCTGGTCAACCGGGATGCAAACCGGGGAGAATGCGCCCAGCCCTGCCGCTGGGGGTATCACCTTATGGAGGAAAAGCGCCCCGGAGAGTACTTCCCGGTTTTCGAGGACGAAAAGGGAACGTACATACTCAACGCAAAGGATATGTGCATGATAGAGCACATCGACAAGCTGGCGGAATGCGGCATCACCAGCCTGAAGATCGAGGGGCGCGCAAAGTCGGCGTACTACGTCACGGTAGTCACTAACGCATACAGAATGGCGGTGGACGAGTATTACAAAGACCCGTACAACTTCAAGCTGCCGGACTGGATAAGGGACGAGGTCTATAAGGTCAGCCACAGGCAGTACAGTTACGGATTTTACTTCGGCACGCCGGACAATTCCCAGTATTACGAGAACAGCGGCTATATCAGGAACTACGACATAATCGCTGTGGTGGATTCGTGCAGGGACGGCATGGTCTGCTGTACCCAGCGGAACAGATTTTTTGCAGGAGACGAGGCGGAGCTGCTGTCGCCCTCGAAAAAGCCTGTTATCATGAAGCTTGATACGCTTTTCAACGAGTCCGGCGAGCAGATAGAGGTTGCAAATCACGCAATGATGAAGTTTTCGTTTCCGTGTGAGACAGAATTTCCGGCAGGAACGGTAATACGTAAGGCGACGTGAGGCGAAGCCTCTGGCAGGGTTTGGGACGGAGTCCCATGTCGACCGGAGGTCGACGTTTACTTTAGGCGCCCTGCAAGGGGTGAATCCGAAAACAGTCCAGTGGACTGTTTTCGGAGAGGTGATTCCCCACGGTGTGGGGAAATGTCGCGAAGCGACAAAGGGGACGGCACGTAGTGCGCTCTGCAAGAGAGAGCGTCCCCTAAAACTTCCGGCTTATTTCTCTCACGGCGATTCAAGAATTTCAGTTATTACAACTGACATACTCAAAAGTCACATTAAATAAATATAGAGAGAAATCCCCTTTTTAAAAAGGGAAAATTTCTCTCTATATTTTTATATACGGACAAAAAGTTTATAAGGGAACGCCTGAAGGCTGCATCGACCTGCGGTCGATTTGGGGCGCTGCCCCAAACCCTGCCAGAGGCGCTGCCTCTGGACTCTGCCAAAGGGACA
>JAGBGT010000015.1 GCA_017935865.1 Ruminococcus sp.
CTGCCTCCTAAGCAGTAGGCCGGAGGTTCGACTCCTCTTTGGGACGCCAGATCAAGACCGCCGGAGGTTTGCATATCATGCTGCCGCCGGCGGTTAATACCGATACGCGAAACCAACGTTTCAAAAATTTAAGCCTGGAGGTTTTTATAATGTCAAAAAATTTTATCGTTGAAACATCAGCACGTCACATCCACGTAACTCAGGAGCATCTGGAGATCCTCTTCGGCAAGGGTCACGAGCTTACCAAGAAGAAGGATCTTTCTCAGCCCGGTCAGTTTGCCTGCGAGGAAAGAGTTACTATTGTCGGACCTAAGAAGGAGCTTGCCGGCGTTTCAATTCTCGGACCTGTCCGCCCCGAAACTCAGGTAGAGCTTTCCGCTACAGACGCGCGCTCTATTGGTATTGCCGCTCCTATAAGAGAGTCTGCTGATATTGCCGGTTCAGGCGCTTGCAAGGTTGTTGGACCCTGCGGCGAAATTGAGATCAGCGAGGGCGTTATCGTTGCTAAGCGTCACATCCACCTGACTCCTGCTGATGCCGAGGAGCTTGGCGTTGTTGACAAGCAGATCGTATGGGTAAAGGTCGAGACCCCCGAGAGAAAGGCTATTCTTGGTGATGTTGTGTGCCGTGTATCTGAAAAGTATGCGCGCGCAATGCACATTGACACTGATGAGTCCAATGCTATCGGTGCAGGACGCGAGCTTTACGGCGAGATCGTTGAGATTGGCTGATTTTACATGATATACATAAAAAGGCTGATGCGGTATCTGAACTGCATCAGCCTTTTTTTAGTCGTTGAAATTTTCTCTGAGAAATTTGATCTCCCGGGCATATCCGTCTATATCATTGGGAGTTTCAAGGATAAACGGAAGCTTTTTCAGCAGGGGATGATTTATCACGCGGATGAGCGCATCAGCGCCGATGTGTCCCTCGCCGATTTTAGCGTGTCTGTCCTTATGAGCGCCGAGGGGATTCATGCTGTCATTGAGATGAACCGCTTTCAGCCTGTCGAGACCAATTATCCGGTCGAAGTCCTCCAGTACACCGTCGAGATCTCCGACAATGTCGTAACCGCCGTCCCAGATGTGACAGGTATCGAGACAAACGCCTAACTTGGAGCTAAGGTCAGTCCGGTCGATGATCGCCCGAAGCTCCTCGAAACTGCGTCCCATCTCGGAGCCTTTTCCAGCCATAGTTTCCAGGAGGACGATAGTTG
Organism: Ruminococcus sp.; assembly: GCA_017935865.1. Classification (GTDB taxonomy): domain Bacteria; phylum Bacillota; class Clostridia; order Oscillospirales; family Ruminococcaceae; genus Ruminococcus. The sequence goes on from JAGBGT010000015.1 coordinate 1,217, forward strand.
ACTGCTCTTCCCTGAGAACTTCATTGAGCTGCTCCGAAATAAGCTGTATTCCGATCTCAGGACCCTGCTTCACATGAGAACCGGGGTGAAAATTGTAGTAATTTCCCGGAACGGCTTCCATGCGTTTCAGATCGTCTGCCATAGCCTCCCGGGCAAATGTGCGGATCTTCGGATCGGCGGCGCAGGCGTTCATGGTGTAAGGCGCGTGAGCTACAAGCTTGCCGAAGCTGTTTTCAGTGAGAATACCGCGGAGCTTAGCCGCATCCTCCGGGTCGATGGCTTTTGCAGCTCCGCCCCGGGGATTCCGCGTGAAGAAAGCGAAAGTATTGGCATCAATTTCAAGAGCCTGTTTTCCCATAGCCTCGTAGCCCTTGGAATACGAAAGGTGACAACCGATATACAGCATGGCTTATTCCTCGATATAGACCTTTTTCATTGTCATCGGCTCGAGGGGCTTATCTCTGCGGTCTGTAGGCTGAGCCGCAATCTCGTCCACAACCTCCATGCCCTCTACGACCTTTCCGAAAGCGGCGTACTGACCGTCCAGGTAGGGCGCGTCATCGTGCATGATAAAGAACTGTGAGCCGGCAGAATCAGGTGCCTGGGCGCGCGCCATGGAGAGAACGCCTCTTGTATGCTTCAGGTCGTTTTTCACGCCGTTTGCAGCAAATTCGCCCTTGATGTGCCAGCCCGGGCCGCCTGTGCCTATGCCCTGGGGACATCCGCCCTGGATCATAAAGCCGGGGATCACGCGGTGAAAAATCAGTCCGTCGTAGAAACCTGTTCTCACCAGTTTTTCAAAGTTTTCGCAGCTTATCGGGGCAATTTCCGGATACAGCTCCAGCTTTATTTTCTTTCCGTTATCCATTTCAATTACAACCATTATAAATTCTCCTTTTATTCGATTACGATTACAAAATCGGGCGGTATAGTGGCGACCTCGTTTCCGTCGCGGTCGTATTCCTTGTGGTCGAAGCCGCTTAATCCCGGGGGCGCTGTAGGCGGCTGATCGACAGCTTCCGTCGGTTCTTCCGCGTTTTCCCCGGACTCTTCCCCGTCAGGCAAGGTCGTCTCCAGGATGTTTCCGGACTCGTCCGTGACGGCTTCAATTTCCGGCTCGATCACATTTCCGTCCTCGTCAGTGACAGGCTGAATCTCTTCCGCAGGCGCTTCTGTGGGGATTATAGGTCTGCCAAAGAGGTCGTACTGGACATTCGCAGGAGGCGATGTTTTTTCCCCCTGAGCCGTATCGCTTCTGCTTTCTGCCGTTGTCTCAGCAGACTGAGTGGCTTTGTTTCTGTTAGCCTTATTCGTCTCGTTAATTCTTGCGCTGCAGCTTTTGCCAGCCATAACCACAAGCAAAAAGGCGATAATGGCGCAGAAGACGGCAGCGATCTTATTCCTGTCCATAAGTTCCTCCTGTTTATAGGCAACACCGCCTGGCGGCTTTGTACCGAATCTGCTTGCGCTTTTGACCTCATCTTGCACAAAAACTCCTTGACAGGTGACTCCCCACGGGGTGGGGAGATGTCACGGAGTGACAGAGGGAACGGCTCGTTTGAGCAGCCTGCCTGCGTCGTTTTTATACAATCTGATGAAAAAATCGACTGTGCATCTCCGGCACAATCTTTGTGCGATGTTGCCTATAATCTTATGAAAACATTATACAATATTTTTCCAATTTTGTCAAGGCACAGTTTCTCAGTGACTCTGCTCGTACTTTACCATTTTCGTCTCGTAGATGCTGAATCTCAGGCTGTTTTGTCCGCCGATGCCGAATACGATCTCGCTGTCAGCCGTGATGTCGGACTCGAAATCCGCAGAGTATTCAGTTCTTCCGCTTCCGCCGACGATAGTGTCCTCAAAGATGATCTCGCCTGTGTTGCGGCTGCGGACAACCATAGGTATTTCAGCGCCCTCTGTCGTTTCCAACTGGAATGTGAAGTGATATTTTCCGCCCTTGCGCAGGTCAATCCCCGAATAGTAAGTCCTGATAGAGTCGGAAGAAGAGCCTCCGTTGGTGACAGTCACGTGGTATGATCCGTCCCACTCGGAGAAATAGGCGGACATCATATTTTCGTTCTCCTGCTCGGTGCTGTAGACCGCGTCAACTGCAACGTTTATACCTATCTGGTCGGATTCCATGCCGAGGCACTGGCAGATCTTGTCAGCCAGGACATATGCGCTGTTCTGCTGGGTCTTTTCAGACGGATGCCAGTCAGAGCCCATGCCGTCATTCTGCGTATGTGTGGCAGACTGGTAGCACATTATCCTGTCATAGCCTGTGTTTTTCTTGAAGTCCTCCACCGCGATCTCTATATATGGGTAAAGCTCCGTGCAGCCCATTGTTCCAAGGGTGCATATGATATAAGCATCGGGATTTTTCTCATGTATCAGCTCCAGGAAATCCGTGTACTTTTCCGCGTATTCCATGCTTCTTACTTCCGGCTCTTTGGAGGTGTAGGTATTGTCGTTAGTACCCAGATTTACGACTACGACGTCGTTATGGTGGGACTTGAAATCCCAGGGCTGTTTATATGTTCCCAGCTTGCCCACATATTCATAATAATCGGGAACAAGGCTGTCAGTCATGGCTTCGCCGGTGTTGCTGTAGCCAGAAACGATTCCGTGACCGCTGTAGCTTACCGCGCTGTAGTCCGCATCAAGCTGCTTTGCAGTCAGATATGCGTAGGATTTCATGAAGTTTTCCGTGCTCGTCTTAAAGTTTTCGTACTGGCTTGCGCCCTCGACGCCGTAAGCGCAGGTAATGGAGTCGCCGATAAATTCAATTTGCAGCTCCTTTTTCGCCGTGGGGAGGACAGGTGCAGCCACATCGGAATTGATCTTGACCTTGCTGACGCCAATTGCGCCGTTGTTTGCTTCGGAGAGGTGAATGATCTTTACCGCCGCAGTTCTGGAGACGTCGCCCTCGAAGAGCGTGACCTGCTTTTCCTTTACGCTGAGAAGCTCGTCCAGAATGATTTCGCCGTCCACGATGACCGCATATCTGGGGAGGTATTTCTCGTCGCTTTCGGTGAAGCTGTCGCCGTTTATGGTGATCTCCGCCGATTTGCCGGTAACATTGAACTCTACCGCAGAGCCGCTCTGAACAAGCCATGCGATCTTTTCCTCGTCGTAGATATTTCTGCCGATATAGCGGACATTGGTTTCGCTGACATCGAATGTCTGCTCGGTAAATTCTCCTGAGCCGGTATTGGTAAATGTCTTGCGCATTTCCACCATATCGTAGGAATCGACGACGCCGTCGCCGTTGACGTCCTGTTCCTCAGTCACTGCCGTTTCGCCTAAAAGCGATTTGCTGAGATCATGCAGATCGTCAATTGTATACCTGGAGGCGGCAAAAACCACACCGCCGGTAACAAGAGCCGCTGACATCACAGCCAGAGCTGCCGTAATTGCTTTTTTTCTCATGTTTTCCCTCCTGACGCCAGCTCTCTTCATAGACTGAAAAGCGCTGTCTGATATTTTTCTTTTCCCTCATTAAATAGCATTGTTGGCACAAATGCCTGTCCGATATAACCATTATACTATATTTTTGGAGCGATTTCAATAGAATTTCTGAAAATAAAAAAATAAATTCACATTCCCACTCTATTGACTATTTCTACTATTTCTGTTATAATATAAAATGGATTTATGTGTGAACGGGGGAATCAACATGGAGAGCGAGACAACTACAGCTCCTGCGGTGATAGAGACAATTCAGGAAAAGGTGGAGCAGGCTTCCGGCTTTTTTTCGGGTATCTCTGACTATTTCAAGGCTGCACTGCCGCTTATCATAATCGCGGTCATCGTGCTAATTGTGGGTATCGTCCTGATAAAGCTGATAACGAAGATCATATCTGCCATTATGAAGCGCTCAGCGGTGGACAATGCCGCAAGAAAATTTATTGTATCTGTCATCAGGACGATACTCTATCTTATAGTAGTTGTTATCGCTCTGTCGATCATCAATGTCCCCATGACATCTGTGATAACTATTATCGGCGCGGCGGGTCTGGCAGCCAGCCTTGCGCTGCAAAATTGCCTGACGAACCTGTGCGGAGGATTCGTTATACTTTTCTCAAAGCCCTTTGCGGCAGGCGATACCGTCGAACTGGACGGCACTGTGGGAATTGTCCGCGAGATAGGTATTCTGAATACAAAGCTGCATACATTTGACGGAAAGACCGTTCTTATCCCAAACGGCAACGTCACGGCGGCGAAGCTGATAAACTACACTGATACGCCGACGAGACGGGTCGATCTGAACATAGACATAAGCTACACCTCTGATTTTCTGGCTGCACGTCAGCTTATTCTTTCGGCAGTATGCGAAAACCCAATGATATTGCAGGAGCCTGCCCCGGTGGTGCGGATGGGCAGTCACAAGGAAAGCTCCATAGGAATCGACGTCCTTGTCTGGACCGAAAACGACAACTACAAAGAGGTCTGCTACGCACTAAACGAAACCATAAAACAGTTGTTCGACAAGAGCGGTATAGAGATACCCTACAAGCAGCTTGACGTCCATGTATGTGAGTAATATGTCAGAAAAAATAAAGAATACAGAACAAAAGAAAAAGACTTCCGGGAAAAGCAAATTTGCCCGATTTTTAGCGGTTTGCCTGACATTGGTCTTTCTGTGGTACTTCAATAACTATACGATCAAAATAAACGAAACCGAGATCTCATCGAAAAAGATCTCGGCGTCAGTTACTGCCGTCGTTCTCAGCGATCTTCACTCCGACGGCACGAATATATCCGGCAGAAGCGTCATGGATAAGGTTGAGAAGATAGACCCGGATATTGTTTTCGCCCTGGGCGATATGTACAGCCGCGGCGCTTCGGAGGAGCAGATGCAGATCCCCATTGATTTTATGGCAGATCTGGCGGCTCACTATCCCACATATTTTGTTCCGGGAGATCACGATACCTCCTACGGGTATATTAAAGCCCTTTCCGACGCCGGGGTTCATGTTATGGCGTATAAGTACGGTTCGGAGGAGATCTATCGCGAGGAATTTATTGAGATCAAAGGAAACAAGCTCCACATAATGGGCATCGACAACGTCTATTATTCCGATAGTTTCGACCTCAGCAAGGAGTTTTCAAATGATCCGGACTGCTTTAATATCCTCATGGCGCATATCCCGAATTATGAGAAATTTTCGGATTTCGGCGCGGATCTGACTCTTTGCGCGGATACCCATGGGGGTATGACGCGCCTGCCGTTCAACCTGGGACCTGTGTATGATTCGCTGACAGGGGAGTGGTTTCCCAGACAGCGTTCCAACAGAACTGTCTATGACAAGGGCTGGTTTGAGTACGAGAATGGAGCGATGTTTATAACCTCCGGTATCGGCGACTCACCGCTGCCTGTGCGGACTTTCAACCGCCCCGAGGTGGTGGCAATTGAAATAAATCCCGAATAACCGACGAGGAAGGTGTTGAAATGAACGGAAGATATTACGATATAGCTGTTGTTGGCGGAGGAGCTTCCGGGCTGACGGCGGCTATCTCGGCAAAGGAGGTCTGCCCGGAGGCGAAGATCGCCGTTGTGGAGCGGCTTCCCAGGGTGGGAAGAAAAATCATTGCCACCGGAAACGGCAAGTGCAATCTCAGCAATCTGAACATAGACGAGGGAAACTATCACGGCTCGGTGAAAGCGCTTTCCGTCATAAGGAAAATGCCGGGATACAGGACTTTTTTCAGCGATTATCTGGGGGTCGTCTGCGCTTTCGGAAGCGAGGGCAGAGAGGGCGGAATCTATCCGCGCAGCAACAGCTCCGCGACCATTGTCAACGCCCTGCGAAATCGGCTGAAACAGCTTGGCATAGAGGAGATCTGCGATTGGCAGGTCACGGGTATAGCGAGCGCGAACGGCGGATTTGCGCTGACGGGCGTCAATGAAAAAATCAGTTGCAAACGGCTTATAATAGCGGCAGGAGGCTATGCCGCGCCAAGCTTCGGCACGGACGGCGGAGTCCTCCGCATTCTCCGGGATATGGGGTATAAGGTCTCCAAAATATGTCCGGCAGTCGCGCCGCTGAGGGTTGACCCGTCAGCGGTCAAGGGACTGAAAGGCGTCCGCGTAAAGGGCTGTATTTCGGCTGTTTCCGGCGGTAAAATCCTGCGGAGCGAAAAGGGCGAGATGCAGTTCGGCGAGAACAGCATTTCGGGGATCTGTGTTTTCAACCTCGCCTACCTCTTTCAGCAGTACGAGGGAAAAATGCTGCTTTCCGCTGATTTATTGCCGGATTTCACCGAAAAAGAGCTGGCGGATTATCTCTTCGGCATCAGGACGGCACGGGCGGAGCTGCCCCTGGAGGAGCTGCTTACTGGAATATTTGTAAAAAATTTAGCTGTTTACGTTATGAAGAGAGCAGTTGATCGCAATATGACCGACAAGATCGCCGGGCTGAAAAATGCGGAGATCATGGCGGTGGTTAAGCTGGTAAAAGACCTGAGATTCGAGGTTTCAGGCTGTTCGGGCTGGCAGAGTGCGCAGGCGACAATGGGCGGTATCCATAGTAGCTGCGTAGACGAGCGGCTGGAGTCGCGACTTCACAAGGGCTTGTATCTCTGCGGAGAGATCCTGGATACTGCCGGAGACTGCGGCGGCTACAATTTGCAGTGGGCTTGGTCGTCGGGAATGCTTGCCGGCGGAAGCTGCGGTAAATCGGTGAAAATCAATGATAGGACATGATATTGTGATCAGACTTGCTAATATCAGAGTTCCGCTGGATTTCGATTTCAGCGGATTGAAGAGGCTCTGCGCAAAAAAGCTAAGTATACCTGCCGGGGGTATATTGTCGGCTGAACTTTCAAAAAAATCGGTGGATGCAAGGAAAAAAAGCGACGTTCATTTTATTATTTCCGTGGATATTTCCTTAGATCACGGCGTAAATGTTGAGAAACTGATGCGTCTGAAAAATGTATCAGAGGTCGAAGCGGCAAATTACGAAATAAAGAAAATCGACGGTATATCCGAGAAAATGCGTCCCGTTATCGTCGGATTCGGCCCGGGAGGGATGTTCGCCGCACTGGTTCTGGCGACATCCGGCGCACGTCCTATTGTCCTGGAACGCGGCTTTGACCTCGACCGCCGTGTGGAGGCGGTGGAGACGTTCCGGACTACCGGCAGCTTGGACGAGCGGTGCAATGTTCAGTTCGGGGAGGGCGGCGCAGGAACCTTTTCCGACGGAAAGCTGACGACAGGCATCAAGGACAGCCGTATTTCCACAGTTTTACGCTGGTTTACGGAATTTGGCGCACCGGAGGAGATACGCTATCTTGCAAAGCCTCACATCGGCACGGACAGGCTTCGCGATGTTGTGAAAAACATCCGGAAGCGCGTTATCGAGCTGGGCGGAGAGGTGCGTTTCGGTGCAAAATTCGACGGATTTGACACGGAAAACGGCAGAATTTCCCGAATCAGCTATTGCGATGAGGCTGGCAGACACTTCTTGGAAACGAATAACCTGATTCTCGCCACCGGTCACAGCGCCCGGGACGTTTTCAAGCTTCTCCATGAAAAAAATGTGACGCTCAGCCAGAAATCTTTCTCAGTGGGAGTCCGCGCCGAGCATCTGCGGAGTGATATTGACAGGGCTATGTACGGCGGATTTGCGGGACATCCGGCGCTTAAAGCCGCGGATTATAAGCTGGCGGTCCACTTGCCCGGAGGACGCACGCTCTACACTTTTTGTATGTGTCCCGGTGGCTATGTAATGGCTGCCTCATCGGAGGAGGGGCGGCTGACTGTGAACGGCATGAGCTGTTTTGCCCGTGACGGCGAAAATTCCAACAGTGCGCTCCTGGTAAACGTAACCCCGGATGATTTCGGAAGCGCTCATCCTCTGGCAGGCGTGGAATTTCAGCGAAAAATAGAGGAAAAAGCCTTTATAGCAGGCGGTTCGGACTACAGCGCGCCAGTGATCTTGGTCGGCGATATGCTGAAAAAAAGAGTCGGCAGCAGCTTTGGAAGAGTCAAGCCAACATACCTCCCCGGGGTAAAATTTGCGGCGCTTGAGGAGTATCTGCCCCAGTTTGTGTGCGATACGATTAGGGATGGCATTGTGGAAATGGGCAAGCGAATCAAGGGATTTGACGACGGTGACACGGTGCTGACGGGTGTGGAAAGCCGCAGCAGCTCGCCTGTCCGGATAAATCGCGGCGAGAATTTGCAGTCGGTTTCTATCGCCGGACTTTATCCCTGCGGCGAGGGTGCAGGCTACGCCGGCGGAATTATGTCGGCTGCAGTGGACGGCATGAAATGCGCCGAAGTGGTTATTTTGTCATTACTGGAGGAAAAAGTCAGTGAATTTAACTAATATAAATACAGTTCGCGAGGTCATGAGCAGGCATGGCTTCAATTTCTCCAAGGGATTAGGGCAGAATTTTATTATAAATCCGGATATTTGCCCAAAAATAGCGGAAATGGGCAATGCCTGCAAGGGCTATGGCGTGCTTGAGATCGGTACGGGAATAGGTGTGCTGACTAAGGAGCTTGCGCTTCGTGCGGATAAGGTGTCAGCGGTGGAGATCGATAAGCGGCTGATGCCGGTTCTTGCCGAAACACTGGGAGAAATAGACAATATCAAAATCTACAACGAGGACGTTATGAAGGCAGATCTGCGGAAAATAATCGCTGAGGATTTTCGCGGATTGAGAGCTGCGGTCTGCGCCAATCTGCCCTACTACATTACGTCGCCGATCATTATGATGCTGCTGGAAAGCCGTCTGCCGGTGGACTCGATCACGGTTATGGTGCAGAAAGAGGCTGCCCAGCGGCTCTGTGCAAAGGTCGGCAGCCGGGATTCCGGCGCGATAACGATCGGAGTAAATTATTACGGCACAGTGCGGAAGCTGTTCGATGTGTCCAGGGGCAGCTTTATGCCGTCGCCAAACGTGGATTCCGCGGTGATACGCATAGATCTGAACCATGAGGCGCGGCTGGACGAAGAGCATGAAAAATTCTTTTTCAGCATGGTCAAGGCTGGTTTTTCGCAGCGCCGCAAGACACTCGCCAATGCGCTCTCCTCTCAGCTTGGCATGGAGAAAGCGGCGGTATACGATGCTCTCTCGGCACTTGGAATCAACGAAAATGTGCGGATAGAGGCGCTGACAATGGAGGAATTGATCGCGGTCTCCGGTGAACTTATGAAGTCAAAATAAAACTGAGGGTGGTTTTCGATGACAAGCTCTGGATTCGATATTAATAAAAAATCGTTGAATATTTCCGATCTTTCGGGTACGGCGAATCCTCTTGGAATGCCGGCGTCCGTGAGGCACGCTTTAGCGGATAACAGGCGTGTTTTGCAGTCTCAGGGCGATCCGGCGTGCTGTGCTCTGAGGCGCAGCCTTTCCGTTTTCGAGTGCGTGCCGGAGAACAGAATCGCCTGCGGAAACGGCGGGGACGATATGCTTTTTCGCCTGACGGATGCCTGCAAGCCGAAAAAAGCCGTTATTTATACCCCGTGCAGCGGCGTTTACAGGGCGGCGTTGGAGGAGTGCGGCTGCGAAATAATGGAGATCGCCCTGAATCCGGACAGAGATTTCGGGCTGACCTCTGATGCGGCGGATTTCATTTATCCCGGCACGGATATGGTAATTATCGGCAATCCCTGTGATCCGACCGGGGGAGTGGTGTCGCTGTACACTCTGCTCGCGATTGCAAAAAAGTGCGAAAAAACTGATACTATCATGGTGTGCGACGAGCGGTTTATGCAGTTTGTATACCGCAGCGAGAGGTACAGTGCAAATAGTATACTTAACAGCAATATTGTTATAATCAAATCATTTGACGAGATCTTTGCCACCGCCGGACTGCCTATGGGATATGCTGTTTTCGGCGATGAAAGCCTGGCTGAGAAAGTGAGAGAATCGGGGAAGAGAGCCATTGTTTCGGGAGCTGCGCAGGCTGCCGGAATTGCTGCGGCAAGAGATGATGAGTTTGTGCGGCTTTCGAGAAGATTTATTTCTCTGGAGCGGAAAAAACTGGCAGTTCAGTTGACGAGACTGGGGCTGCCGGTGCTGCCGTCTAAGGCGAATTTTCTCATGTTCCGCTGCGAGCTGCCGCTGGACGAAATGCTGCGGAAGCGTGGGATCGTCATAAAAAAGTGCGGCAGGGAACTGGGTTTATCAGATGATTATTTCCGTGTGGCTGTCGGAACTATCGACGAGAATAAACAGTTGGTTTCCGCCATTGAGAGAATATTTACAAAGAAAATTTAATCAGTTGTTTCATAATACTAAAGGCTGCTGTAACAAAAGCGTTTCAGCAGCCTGTATTTTTACTATATCATTAAATATTTAAACCTGTTATTTCGGAAAATACCGGCTGATCATAGTTTGGAATGATCAGCTCAAAATCCCCTGAAACATCCGAAATAACGACCTTGAAGCAAGAGGCAAAGTACATTCCCTGACTGTTCATGACGACTTTATACGGCTTATAAGCCGGAGAATTATATTTCTCGTCCTTGTTCCACTGTGGAAACATTGCTTTCTTGCTGCATGGCTTAATTTCTTTCAGAGACGAAATTGGAATTTCGTACACACTGCTCAGATCTGCAAGGCAAAGAGTGTTGCATTTGGTGAAAATAAACATATTACAGTTGAGGTGTTTGAACATCGGATTAAAGTTAACTGCTTTCATTTCGCCGTTTTTTATCTTGTATTTCACCGCGATAACGTCGATGCTCCGGCTGTTTTCCGGAATTTCCAGCTCCGCCATTGACTCATTCACAATTTCCTCCATGTCGTGGATGTGATGTTCAAATTCGCTGCTTTCGCCGACTTCCTTTACTCTTTTCCGCTTGCCGATCGCAAGAAAAATCACTGTTATCCATGCAATGGCGCAGATGTAAATGAGAGACGGCGCATTTTTCGCGGCTGTTTTGATTCCGCCGTTTGTGGAAATGATGCCAAGGGTTATGGTAATTCCCAAAAACCAGCATATGATGTCAATGATCTGCAAAATCAGCGGCAGACCGGCTTTTTTCTCATAATTTTCATTGTCATTCATAACGCTGTCAAGCCTGCTCTGCCTGTCAGCCGAGAGCCTGCGTGTCACAAAGAGCTCGCCGTCAAAAGCCGTATTTTCCTTGTTTTCCGTCACATCAATCCCAAAAATATTCCTCATTGCTTATGCCCCATTATTATTGAAATGCGGATAATCGTCCTGCCAACTGTTGTCAGCGTAACGGAAACAGATAGAGTCAATGACCGCCTCGTATTCCTCCTGCCTGATTCCGCTGCAATCCACAAAAGCAAACAGGTACGTGTTGACACGATGCTTGCAGACTATCGCTGTTCCGACAGCCTGATTTCCGTGTGATACCGCCGAAAACGACGTCCTCTGAGCCGTTGTCTCCGTTGGCAGCTCCGGAGCGTTTGTGTTGTCGATAGCGAGAGTTATTTCGGAGCTTTCGCCAATCTCGACATCGGAAAAATACTCTGAAAGAGCCGCTTCAAGGTCGGAAAACACATCCTCGGACTGACTTCTCGCCATAAGGATAAGGTCTCCGCTGAATGTGTCAGGGCGCAGTCTTATCGGCATTTTCGGAGACATGGAAAGGAGAATGCTCCGGTTGTTGACCTGCTCTTCGCTTATCTCCCTGTTGTTCCACGACGGTACCAATTCAAAATTCTCCGGGATCCTGGCAGAAAAGTAATGCAGCGGAAAATCATACTCTAACAGCTCGCCTCCGGGAACTGAAACGCCTGTCTGAGGCTGGATTTCGGCTTCCGTGGAAACTTCCGCCCTCTCGGGAGATCTGATCGTTGCAGGAACAGTTATGGGCGGAGCCGGTATCGTGGCGATGATTCGCGGCGGTTCAGGCTCAGGCGTTGGCTGCGTCTTTTTGTTCGCAGCATGATTATACGCAGCCGCTCCACCTGCTACGGCAATGGCAGCCGCACCTGCGATGATTTTTCCCTTGGCGTAGTTTTTCACCGATTTGGCAGCGAATTTTTTTGCAATTGTTTTCGTGCTCAGAATATCGGCAAGTAAGCTGCTGTTCAGCGCGATCCCGGAAATAAAATCCGCCGACTCAAAGCCAAACGCAGCCGCAATAACAAGCACTCCGCCGCTGAGAATGTAACCGCTTTTTTCAAGTTCCTGACGAATGAGTTTCCGACTATAGTAAAGCCGCGATTTCACCGTTCCCTGGGAACATTCCAGGACTTCAGCGATTCTGGAAACGTTCATTTCGTCGTAGTAGAACATGATAACTGTCAGCCGCTGGGGTTCAGTGAGTTTATCGGAGATAATTTTGCCGAGAAACCGGTACAATTCCCGGTTTTCGGCGTATTCCTCGGGGCAGGAAAGCTCCTCTTCCGCCGGGATATCCGCCGCGTCCTCTTCCCAGACCATAGGGCGCTCACTGCGCCGTTTGTTATAGTATTTGTGAAGCGCGATCGTGTGGAGCCAGCCCTTGAAATTCTCGTCATAGCGGTATTGCTCCAGCTTTTCCAGTACAGTCAGGTAGGTGTCCTGGACGAGATCCCGGGCATCCTGATCGTTCTTGCAGAGCCGCGAGCAATAGTAGTACAGTTCCTTGTATGTGCGGCTGTACAGCTCTGAAACTGCCATTTTATCGCCTTTTCTGGCGCGATTAATCAGATCCTTCATTTTTCCTCTGTCACGCTGTTGAGATACGCGATAAACTCATTAATTCCGTCGTATTCCATGTTGATGTAGAGCTTTTTTCCGTCCGAAAAATCGAGGCGCATCGTAGTGCCGCCTGTGTTCACGGAGGAAAGATTTTCCCAGCGGTAGATCTTTGCCTTGCCAAACATTCCCAGAAGAGCGATCTGTTCGCTGTCATACGCCACGACGTTGCTGCGGTTAGAGTAGTCGATCGCTAAGGCGACGATCACGATTCCGGCGCAGACCAGAAGTGTAGCGGGAGAAAAAGTGCCCTTTATCAATGTCAGGATAATCAGAGCAGCCGGGAGAATGACTGCCAGAGCGATGCAGACATAGTGATACTGCTTTTTGGCAGTAAGCTTGCCTATAGGTTCAAAATCGAGATTCATTTCATACCCTCCGTTATTAAGACAAATTTTTATTTACTAAGATTATATTATCATATATCGCCAAAAAAGTAAATATGATTTTGCATATTTCGTATATCAGCATAAATTTCCAAAAAATAATTCCGGATTTTTCTCCGGAAAATCGTTGAACCTCTTCGCTGAAAATGTGTTGTGTGATAAAGGCAACACCGCACAAAGACCGCCTGGCGGCTTTGTACCGAATCCGCTTGCGCCTTTCCCATCATCTTGCACAAAAACTCCTTGACAGGCGTTAGCCTGCCTGCGTCGTTTTTATACAATCTGACGAAAAAATCGACTGCGCATCTCCGGCACAATCTTTGTGCGGTGTTGCCTAAAAAATTCCCGGAGGGATAATGTCCCTCCGGGATATTTTTACTGCACTTTCTCAAAAGCGTCCTTGATATTCTCGTTTATAGTTCTTGCATCACGCGGTTTGAGGCAAAATTCATATGTACCGATCTCTGCCTGCTTATCGTTGGCAAGATTTGTCAGATACGCCGTAGCTGTAAAATTATTCGTGGCGGCGGTGAGTTTCAGAGTCATGCTCTTCATTGCCGGAAGAACGATAGTGCTGGAGGAGATCGTCGTAACATCGCCGTTTTCGTCCGTTATAACATAGTCGATAACATAGCGTCCATTGTAGTTTTTCGGGAAAGGAGTCTTAAAAGCAATATTGCTGTCGTCCGACTTTCCTGGATCAATGGAGCTGAAATCAACGGACTGCTCGGGATTTTCACCCTTTTCAACGATTTTGACGGCAATTTCCGCCTTAACAGAGGGATTGTTCACGCTGGCAACTGTAATGGTGCATTCACCAACGCCGACGCCTGTTATCCAGCCGTATCTGTCGACCATCGCCACAGCCGTATTTGAACTTGTCCACATTTCCTGGAGATCTGTCGCCTCGGCAGGATACATTGTGACCCAGGAGATCGCTTTTCCGCCTACAGGAATAGTAAAGCTGTAGTCCGAAAGCTTTATTGACTGAACCTTCACCTCAGAAGTGACCGTAACGACTATGTTTGCCTTGATATCGGGATTTTCGTCGCTTTTTACCGTAACGACGGTTACTCCTGTGCTTATGCCTGTGATACAGCCGTTTTCGTCAACAACGGCAACATCCTCGCTGCGGCTTAGCCACGTCAGCTTCTTGTTATTTGCAGTGTCCGGAACGACCTGTGCCGAAACGGTGTATTTTTCTCCTATTGCTATCTTGATTTCGTCCTTTTCCACTGTAATGTCAGTTACGTCGTCCTCCGGAGCGGTTACGGGAGGTGTCTGCGTAGTCGTAACAGTTGTAACCGTTGTAGATACGGTTGTAACAGGCGGAACAGATGTAGTTGCAGAGGCAGGAACATCCACAACATTGACAGCGATCACGGCAAATACCGCCGGATTATCCACACTTCTGACGGTTATAGCGCAGAAACCGGCTTTCTTGCCGATCACCCAGCCCTCGTTGTCCACAATGGCTATTTCCTCATTCGAGCAGGACCAGATCTCGTCCTTGTTTGTTGCCGTCTGGGGAAGCATTGTTACACGTGCGGAGAGATCGCCCTCGCCGACTTTCAGTGTCATTTCGTTTCTGCTGATGCGAATATCCTTAACGCTGGCGGTGTCGATAGTCTCAACGGCGATCTCCGCGTAGACCTTGGGGTTGTCCACACTTGTAACTCTGATAGTGCATTTGCCCTCGCCGACAGCCATGACCCAGCCTTGGTCGTCAACAATTGCAACGCTTTCGTCGGATGAGCTCCAGATCTCACGCACATCCTTTGCGGTTGTAGGGAGCATAGTAACTCTCGCGGACAGGTCGCCGGTGCCCACATTCAGCGTCATTTCATTGCGGCTGATGCGGATATCCGCTACTCTTTTGGGATCAGCGGTAACAACAGGAACAGTTGTGGTCACAGGCTTTGTAACGATCGTAGTCACGGGTTTAGTGGTAACAGGAGGCTTGGTAGCAGCCGTAGTCACGAGTTTAGTGGTAACCGGAGGCTTGGTAGCAGCCGTAGTCACGGGTTTGGTGGTGACTGGCGGCTTGGTAGCAGCCGTAGTCACCGGAGCGGTCGTGACAACTGTTGTCACCGGCGGAACGTCCGGATGGCTTTTTTTGTAATACTCCTCAAATGAAAGCTCACCTCCGGTAGAAACGTAGGAGTAGTAGTTCAGCATAAAGGAAGCGTCGGAGGCGTCAATTTTGCCGTTTCCGTCAATGTCAGCCACAGCATTCTGCTCGTCGCTGAAAGTTCCGCCCTGACCTGTAGAGATTGCGGAATACTCTTTCAGCACCATAGAAGAATCGGAAGCGTCAATTTTTTTGTTGCCGTCCACATCGCCAAAGGAAAGCGCGGTTTTTCCGGCTGTTGGTGTATCTTCCTCAGCGAAGGACGCGACGGATGCCACGGACTGTCCGATAGAAAGAACACCCATAGCCGCAGTCAGAACGGCAGCCAAAAATTTTTTTCTTTTCATATAATTTCCCCTTATATTTTTTGCAATATATTATCATAACAAAATTATACATCCTTTTTGCGAAAAAAGCAAGAAAATTGGAAAAATTTGGAAAAAGCAACAAAAAGCTTAGGGATACAGCAGACATTTATGACGTTGTAACATATTTATGATGATGTTTTTGTGTAAAATTAACAAACAGTAGGCATGGTTTGGTACGGAGTTCAAAATCGGGTTTCAAAAGGGGCAATGCCCCTTTTGCAGAGTCCAGAGGCAGCGCCTCTGGCAGGGTATGGGACAGAGTCCCAAGTCGGCGCAGCCGACAAAATCGGGTTTCCAAAGGGACAATGTCCCTTTGGCAGAGTCCAGAGGCAGCGCCTCTGGCAGGGTTTGGGGCAGGCCCCAAGTCGACCGCAGGTCGACATTTACTTTAGGCGCCCTGCAAGGGGTGAATCCCAAAACAGTCCAGTGGACTGTTTTGGGAGAGGGGACGCTCTGCAAGAGAGAGC
>JAGBGT010000001.1 GCA_017935865.1 Ruminococcus sp.
AAGACTACCGGGGCGTAATGGATAAGCTGTATTCCAACAACTACGGCGAGGATAAAAACGACATTGCGCAGTCTATCGCAGAGGTAAAACAGCAGCTTGGCGATATAAGTCCTGACGAGCTTGAAAAGGTAACAGAAAATGCGCTGCTCCTCCGGGATACGTTTGAATTTGATGTGAATGAGAGCATAAGAGCCGCCAAAATGCTTATGTCGCAGTTTGAAGTATCTGCCGATGAAGCCTATACGCTTATTGCGCAGGGCGCTCAGAACGGCTTGAACAAAAACGGCGATCTCCTCGACACTATCAACGAATACGCCGTGCATTATAATCAGCTTGGCTATTCGGCGGAGGAATTTTTCAACAGTCTCTCCAATGGTACAGCCGCAGGAACATTCAGTGTCGATAAGCTCGGCGATGCCATGAAAGAGTTTGGCATCAGGACAAAAGATACCGCAGACAGCACTACAGAGGGATTTGATCTTATAGGACTTGACGCCGACGAGATGCGACAGAAGTTTGCAGAGGGCGGAGAAGCTGCAAAACAGGCTGCTCAGGAGACCATTGATGCGCTGTTTGCGCTTGATGATAAGATCGTACAGAATCAGGCAGGAGTTGACCTGTTCGGCACAATGTGGGAGGACTTAGGCTCTGAGGGTATTGCGGCTCTTTCTAATATCAGCGGCACGGCTGACAAAACAGCCGGGGTTCTGCAAGACATTGCGGATATAAAGTATAACGATGCGGCAAATCAGGCGGAGTTGCTTAAACGCAAGCTGAAAACAGAGTTCCTTGAGCCCGTCGCCAATAAAGTTATGCCGCTGCTCATTGATAAAACGGATTGGGTTGTGGATAATCTACCGAAGATGATCGGAGCTCTCGATAAAGCTAAACCTGTGGCCGTGGGAGTAGGAGCGGCTTTTGCCGCCTGGAAGGTCGCGGACGTTGTAAAGAATGCTGCAACAGCTATTTCGGGATTTGGTGCAGCTCTGGCGGCAAATCCCGTGGGAGCAGCTGTTGTGGGAGTCGCCGCTCTTACAGCAGGTATAACGGCTCTTGTTTCCGCTCACGAGGAGGAGGAAACAGTCCTTGACCGCTCCATTGAGAAGTACAAAGACCAGATAGATGCGGTTGAAGAAGCAGACGAAAAAATCAACGACTTAAAAAGAGGTTTTGAAGAGGACGCGTCCGCCGTTGATGATGAGTATGATCGGCTTCAAGATCTGAAAGAAGAACTGGATCATCTCGCAGACTCCTCCGGAAACGTAAAAGAAAAGGATAAAGCAAGGGCAGAGTACATCTTAGGCGAGCTGAGCGACGCACTCGGCACAGAGTATGAGATGACAGGCAATCAGATTGAGAACTACCGGACTCTTTCGGCGGAAATTGACAACCTGATAGCAAAAAAACGATACGAAAGCGCAATGTCTGCGTACTATGCAAATTCTGAAGAAATGTCCAAACAGAAGGCGGAGCAGAAAGAAAATTATGTCACCTTTGATGCAGCGTTCCAGGAGGATGATGCTGAGTATCAAAAAGCAATAGCAGCGTTTGAAGCATTAAAGACAAGTGATGCTCAATGGGATACAAATGTATCCTGGGAAGATGTCAAAAAATCTGTTGGCGTAGCCGGAGGAACAGTGTGGTATCCGCAGGAGGTATTTGATGCAGTAGATGCTATATACCAGGCAAAAAGCGAACGTGCCCTTTCATTGTCAAAGCGAAATGAAGCTGAAAAAAGTCTAAACTCTGTCATAGAGTGGGAGCAAAGAGGTTATGAGGCTGAAAGGCTTGCTGCTGAAGGCGACTATAGCGGAGCGGTAGATGCAGTCTATCAGAACAAGGACGCAAGCCGGAAAGTATTAGATGACATTAATGCTACAGAAGAAGAACGTTTGAAAGCCTTTAAGGACTGCCAGACAAAAATAACCTCCGAGCTGGAATTTGCACTGAAAACTCGTGAAACTATGGGCATAGAGTCCGCTCAGCGTGAAGCCGATGCTGCCTTTAAGAGTATGGAGGAGAGTGTGACCGCCGGACTTGCTGCCGGAGTTGACGCCACGGAAATTATGACTGATGATATGAGAGCAATGATTAAAAAAATGCTTGACAGCGGCTTCGACATTAACGGCTTAGCACGCTGGATGTCCAGAACAGGCATAGAGTTAAGTGATGTTTTTGAGGACGACTATCACGCTGTTGTACAGAAGCAGTTTGATCAAGGTTATGAGGTGGACGGACTTCTCGCCTGGGGACAGGCTACAGATGCGAGCCTATTCAAGGAATTCGACGAAGAATTTCTAATGAAAGTACAGGACAGCCTTGATGCAGGATTCGACAATGCCAACCTGGTGATGTGGGCAGAGGAGAGCGGTAAGTCTATGGGCGAGATCATGGGCATGAGCTTATCGGAAAGACTGTCGGAGTATACGAATTGGCTTTATGAAAACAATCCGATTCTAAGCCAGACAACTACACGCTGGGGAAATTCCGACCGTATTGAAATGGTCAACGGGAAAGGTCAGGGCGGTCTGTACGTTCGTCCCGAGGACGTGGACAGGTATATTGGTATGGGATATCAGCCCCGCTACGCCACAGGCGGATATATCCCGTCAGGCTCGTCGGGCATCGTAGCCGAGGCAGGACCCGAGCTATTGCAGGTAATGAACGGCGGTGTCAGGGTAATTCCGCTTACGAAGGAAGCCAGAAACACTGAAGCATCCGCTGTCGGCGGCAGTCAGAAGATATTCTACAACACGTATAACATCAACAATCCGAAAATTTCAAACGGAATGGACGTGCGGCGGCTTGCGGAGAGCCTGGCAAACGAGCAGCGGCGCATCGAGACGGGAAGAGGTGAGTAATGAGTTATTTTATTTTCGGCGATTACAATTCTTCCGATGATCTGATAATCACGCGACCCATAGTGCGTCCCTCCTGGGCGCGCGATGTCAGCGAAATTGCAGGCGGAGGCGTGGCTAAGACGATACAGTTATCGCGCGCTTACGGCTCGACTTCCTTTACCGTTCCGGTCGTGATACGGGACACCTCGGCGGAGAAGCTGAAAACGATCTACAGCAAGCTGAGCGGCTTCGGGCGGCTTGTGCTGTCTACTGATACCGGCGTCTACATGAACGCCGTCGCTGGCATTCTGGAGCCGATAGGAGTCTCCCGGAGTATGGCGGAGCTGGACGTGACTTTTTCCCTCCAGCCTTTCGCCTATGCCGTTGAGCCGACAGTGGCGACGGTGGGGACGTCGCTTACGGAGATCGTCAACGGCGGAACGCTTTTCTCCGCGCCGATATTCACCTTTAACGGCGGCACAAAGGGAGAAGCGACTATCACCGTAAACGGCGCGGATTTCAAGATCAACATTACCGAAAACCTTGTAGGAAAGCCGATAACCGTGGACTGCGACAACGAGATCACCTACTATACCGCTGACGGAAAGACTTATGATATAAATCACTTGACTTACGGCGATTATCCGCTGCTTCATATCGGGGACAATTACGTTAAGTATGACAGGGGACTGAATACCGTGAAAATCAACGTAAAGGAGAGATTTTTGTGACCGGAACAGGAACGCAGGCAGACCCGTATATCGTGGATACCTGGAGCGATTTCGTCACGGCGGCGGGAAAATCGGGTGCATATGTGGAGATAGCGAAAAACACTGTCTGGGACATGAACGATATTCTCCCGGGCGGTCTGACAACAGGCGTGGCGGTGAAGTGCGCAAATATTGAGGGCAACTTTGCGGAGATTCGTAACATTGTCAAGAAATCCTCGTATATACTTTCAGCCAACTCATCGGTTGAAATATACCGTCTGAGCTTCCTGAACATAACCGAAACCTCAGGCGGGGAATGGTTTACCCAGAATGGCAGCGGCAAAAGCCTGAATTTTTACAACTGCACGATAACGGGTATGCTGTCAAAAGGGCGTTTCGCAGAGGTGAATTTCAGCGCGAACAGCGCCTACATCAGATTCATGAACGACGCGCAGCGCGGCTGTAATCTGAATCTTGTATTTTCCGGAAACAGCGCATTGTGTACAAGACCGGCATATATATTTTTTGAAAACTGTCTGATAACGCTGGGTGGAAAATCGTCATATGGCAGCAATGATGCAGTGGATTTCAGCAAGCTTGACGGCTGTTATATACAAGGCAAGTGTCCGTGGGAGCGCATGAAGATCACCGCGACAGGTACGAATGTTTTTGATCTGGAAATAAAAAAACTAAATGGAACTGACAGCGGAAACCACAAATTAAATATTGTGAACTTCGATAAGGTCGGGGGATGGTATCCCACCAGCTACGCGCCCACTTTCGTCACCGGAAATCAGCTCCACGACGCCGAGTATCTTAAATCCGTAGGATTCCCGATTTTGTAAGAGGTGAGATATGAGCGAAATAATCTGGCATATTGGCAGCAGAGGCACGCC
>JAGBGT010000016.1 GCA_017935865.1 Ruminococcus sp.
GAACCCCGGATTTGGCGGCAGCGCCGACTTGGGACTCCGTCCCAAACCCTGCCAGAGGCGCCGCCTCTGGAATCTGCAAAAGGGGCATTGCCCCTTTTGAAACCCGATGTTTGTCGACCTGCGGTCGATCTTGGGGCGCTGCCCCAAATCCTGCCAGAGGCGCCGCCTCTGGACTCTGCAAAAGGGGCATTGCCCCTTCTGAAACCCGGTTTTGTCGGCTGCGCCGACTTGTGTTATTGCCGTTTCGCCGCAGCCTCCTGTTCCAGAACAGCCGCCCGTTCCAGAGCGGAATCAATATGATTACAGAAATTCTCCCGTCCAACGTCATCAACAAAACCGGCTTTCTCCATAACCTGCATCGGCTGCTCGTTTACATGGGAGAAAACAACGGAAATATTATGCTTCCGGCACTTTTTGTAAATCTTCTCCAGCATCTGAACGCCGGCGGAGTCAATTGCCGGAACATTTCTCATTCTGATGCAGAGAACGTCGATGTTCCGCGTGTCCATCAGATAGCTGAACTTGTCCGCCGCCGCAAAGAACATCGGGCCGTTTATTTCGTAAACCTGTGTATTTTCGGGGACTTTTTTCAGCGCGATATTGTCAGTGTCAGTGTCCTCGTCGTCAACGTAGACCCAGCCGTGAACCTCTGTAACGTCCGCCATTCTCTTCATAAATAACAGAGCCGCCATGATAAGTCCCACCACAATTGCCACAACCAGGTCGAATACGACTGTGAGAATGAGCGTGGTGAAGAGAACAAGTATATCGCTCTTGGGGGATGTTTTCACAATGTGGACGATTTCGCGCCATCCGCACATATTATAAGCCACCACAAAGAGGATAGCGGCAATGGTCGGCATAGGGATCATTTTTGCATATGGCATGAACAAAACCAGAATAAGCAGAACAACGACGGCGTGAACCATACCTGCGATCGGCGTTCTTCCTCCGTTTTTGATATTGGCGGCGGTACGTGCGATAGCTCCTGTTGCAGGGATTCCGCCGAAGAGTGCGGAGGTGATATTTCCCAGACCCTGAGCAGCCAGCTCCATATTTGAACGGTGCTTCGAGCCAATCATACCGTCCGCAACGACGCAGGAGAGAAGAGACTCAACAGCCGCAAGAACCGCTATGGTAAAGGCATTTGGGACGAGAGCCTTGACTCTTGCAAACGTTACCTCCGGCAGTGCGAATTTTGGCGGCGCAGAGGAGATAGAGTACAGGTCACCTATGGTGTTAACGCCGATGCCGCTGAGCTTTACGACCGCAGCCGCAACAATAACAGCAATAAGCGAGGGCGGAATTTTGCTGAGCTTTTTCGGCCAGAACACCAGTATAGCCAGAGATAAAAGACCTATCAGAAACGCCTGTATGCTGAAAGTGCCGGCGCAGCTTATAAGCTCCTTGACCTTATCAATTGTCTCAACAGGGCTGTTTTTAAAGCTGATTCCGCAGAAATCCTTTATCTGACCCAGCAGAATGGTGACCGCGATACCGAATGTGAAGCCCGCCGTTATGGTGTTCGGGATGTATTTGATAAGGCTGCCGAAGCGGAAAATTCCCATCAGCACCAGAAAAATTCCAGCCATGATAGTGGAAATAACAAGTCCGTCCATTCCCTCTGCGGCGACAATTCCTGCAACTATAGTGGCAAAAGCGGCGGTCGGACCAGCGATCTGGACCCGGCTTCCGCCCAGGAACGACACCACAAATCCGGCTGTGACGGCGGTGTACAAGCCCTGCTCCGGGCGGACGCCGGAAGCGAGAGCGAGAGCTATCGACAGCGGAAGTGCAATGATCGCAACGATGATTCCGGAAATAACATCCTTGACGAACTGCTGCCGGGTGTAGTTTTTCATAACCGAAAAAAGCTTTGGTTTAAGCTTTTCTTCTGTTTTCTTCTTTGAAACCGATTCCATGAAGAGCCTCCTGAAATAATAATGCGGTTAATATTATATCACTTTGGTGCAGTTGTGTCAATTGACCATACGTATAATTCTGGTGTTTATTGGCAGGATTTTATGTGGAAAAAGTGCGCATCTTGACAAAAGGCGGATGCTGTTGTATAATTAAGGTAAAAGCAACACTGCACAAAGCACGCCTGTCGGCTTTGTACGGTGTTGCCTAAAGAGAGGTGAGTCGGGAGTTTATGATATATACTGTTACATTTAATCCGGCGGTTGATCTGGTTATCGGCTGCGGCGGAATAAAAACGGGGGCGGTCAATCGGCTTGATTCCCAGGAGGTTTTTTTCGGCGGAAAGGGGATCAACGTCTCCCTGGTGCTCCGCGAGCTGGGAGTGCCGTCACGGGCGCTGGGATTTATTGCCGGATTTACCGGAGATGCCATTGAGAATTATTTGTCTGAGTCCGGCATAGATACGGATTTCATCCGCCTGGAAAAGGGCTTGTCAAGGATAAATGTAAAAATAAAAACAGATACGGAAACGGAGCTGAACGCTCCCGGACCGCATATCCCGGAAAGCGATATCGCCGGGCTTCTCGAAAAGCTGGACGGTCTCCGGCAGGGAGATACGCTGGTTCTTGCAGGGAGTATTCCTGCGTCAATGCCTGCGGATATTTATGAGAAGATTTTGGAAAGGCTGGAGAACCGCGGAATCCGGTCGGCGGTGGATGCTTCCGGGGAGCTTTTGCTGAACGTGCTGAAATATAAGCCGTTCCTCATTAAGCCCAACAATTTCGAGCTGGAGGAGATTTTCGGCGTAAAGCTGAAAGATATATCTGATGTCATAAGATATGCTAAGGAGCTGCAAAATATGGGCGTGGAAAATGTGCTTGTTTCAATGGCTGAAAGGGGAGCGGTTCTTCTTGAAAAGTCGGGGAAGGTACACGTCTCCGAAGCCTGTCGGGGAGAAGCTGTAAATTCTGTCGGGGCAGGTGATTCCATGCTGGCAGGATTCCTCGCAGGATGCGCACGGAATGATTTTGAATATGCGCTCCGGCTGGGAACGGCAAGTGGAGGCGCCACCGCGTTCTCTGCCGGACTTGCCAGAAAAGACGAGATTTTCCGGCTTATGGAGCAGTTGAAAACGGGGGAAATGCCATGATCGGGATTACAGCAGATTGTCCGGCGACAGTTCGCCTTTTTGACGAGAACAGCTATATGAGTACCTTTGAGGCGGAGGTCATCGAGTGCCGGGAGTATGACGGGAAATATGCCGTTATTCTCGACAAAACCGCGTTTTTCCCGGAGGCAGGCGGTCAGCCGGCGGACATCGGTACTCTGACTCTGCCGGAAAGCAATTGCGCGGCGGATGTTTTGGATGTGCGCCAGGTGGACGATGTGATAGTGCATATTATCGCCAAGCCCGTAAAGCTGGGGAAAATCAGGGGTGAGATCGACTTTGAGACCAGATATGAGCGCATGAGAAATCATAGCGGCGAGCATCTGCTGTCGGGACTTGCCCACAGGCATTTTTCCTGCAACAACGTGGGATTTCATCTCAATGATGATGGGATGACTGTTGATTTTGACAGGCGGCTGACGGCTGAGCAGGTTCTCAGCCTGGAGGATGAGGTCAACCGGATAATTGCCGAAAATCCGCCTGTTGCCGCATATTTTCCTGATGCCGGGGAACTGGCGGAGTTGGATTACCGCAGCAAACTGGAGCTGAGCGGAAGAGTGCGTATCGTAGTTATCGGCAGCGGTGGGCAGATCTATGACCGCTGCGCTTGCTGTGCTCCTCATCTGTCTGCTGCCGGGGAGGTCGGTATGCTGCTGATAACTGATTTTATGAATTACAAGGGAGGCACGCGTCTGACGGTGGTATGCGGCAGAAATGCCTATAAGCAGGCAAGAACTGCCATGACAAACGTCAAGCGGATCGCCGCCGGATTTTCCGCTAAAGCATCGAACGCCGCAAAGGCGGTGGAGGATTTCCTCCTCAGAAACGAAGCCGAAAAGGCGGCAGCAGCGGCAGTTTGTCGGAGCTATATCGAATTACGGCTGTCGGGTCTGAATCAGACCGAGGGGAATATGATTTTCTTTGAGCCGTCGCTGGACAAAAATTCTCTCCGGCGGCTGGTGGATAAGGCTGCGGATATGTGCAGCATTGCCGCAGGCTTCGGCGCGGAGGGCAGCTCCGGACGTCCGTATGTTATAATCAGCCGCATGGTAGATCTGAGATCCATAGCTAAGTCCCTCAACGAAAAAATGGGAGGCCGCGGCGGCGGTTCAGCCGGGATGCTCCAGGGCACGGCGACTGCTCCGGAAGAGGAATTGAAAAACATATTTCTAAAAGAAGATCGCTTTTGACGAATATGCCAAAAGCGATCATTTAATTGATTTAACGTATGTTTGATTTATTGAATTACCAGACGTCTCAGAAGAACCAGATCATAGGCATCGACTCTGCCGTCGACGAGGAGGTCTGCTGCCTGGAACTGCTTCTCGGAGAGAGTCTCCGCCGCCATGAGGTATTTGTGGATCATAACCAGGTCTGCTATGTCGACCTCGCCGTCATCGTTGATGTCACCCTGTACAGGTGTGGGAGGCGCGGATGTGGTCGTAACGATCGGCTTTTCGGTGGTGGGAACTGCGGTAGTAGTTGTGGTGGTAGTAGTAGTGGTTGTGGTCGTTGTCGTTGTTTCCGTCTGAGCAGCCCACTTCTGGCAGTCGCTTCCGGTCATATCCCACTGCTGAACGTTTGCTCCGCTTTCCTTGCTGGCGGATGCGACCTCGACAAACCGAGCATCCTTGGAGGCTCTTGTAAGGATATGGTACGTTCCGTCAGGATTCTTTGAGAACTTGAAGAGCATTGCGCTGTCACTGGTGGAGTAGGGGACTATAACGATATTTCCGCCGTTAGCCGAACCCTCTGCTTTCAGAACGTAATCCTGGTCAGCCAGGGAGCGGATGTAGTAATAATTTTCGCCGAATGATTTCAGCACCCATTTCTGGCAGTCAAAGTTATTTGAGCTCCATTGCTGAACGTTTGTGCCGTCAGCCATTGTGCCGTTGACGATGTCCATAACCATTCCGCTGTTCAGATTCTCGAACTGGTAGATCACTGATGTGTCCATTTTGCAGCCGGGATTTCCTACAGCTTCCATTATCCAGTCCTGACAGTCAGCGCCGTTGACCTCATACTGCTGGACGTTTGCGCCGCTTGCTGTTGAGGCGTTTGCGATCTCGACTGCGGAAGCACCGTCAGTGATGCGTGTGCGCAGCTTATATGATCCGTCGTCATTTTTTGTTATCATGAACTGCTGGTTTGTGCCGCCATTGTAGCTGTAGATGTCGATATTAGTACCGTTAGCCGTCTTTTTTCCGGCGACATCCAGCATGAAAGTGCCGCCGTCGCCGACATTTGCAGCGAGGTAATAATATCCGTCGCCTGCGTCTATGAGCTTCCAGATGTCATGAGTCGTGTCATCGGAAGTTCCCCACTGCTGGACGTTTGCGCCGTTTTCAGCCGCTGCGCCTGCAACCTGCATATAAAGACCGGAATTAACATTCTTGAATCTGTAGGTCGAGCCGTTGACGAAGATCTCCGGAACGGGAGCTGTCGGCTGCATAGGACCGTCGGGAGCGGTATTGAAGCCTGCGCTGGGAACGCCCTTGCTTCCGAAGCGGAGGTACATCATGTTGCCGGAGGATGTCTGACAGCCGCTATAGCTGGAACAGTAATTTTTCGCGTCGTCAGCGGAGAGTTTGACATAGCTGTAGTTGCTTGTGGGTCTCCAGGTGCAGTCCTTGGCATAGCTGGGATTGTTTGCAGTGCCCTCGCCGCGAACTGTTCTGTTGCAACTGTTGAATTTAGAGCCGCTCTCTGCGTATGAGCCAGCCAGCTCGCCGCTGCTGAGATTCCAGTCGCAGATGACGTTTCCGCCGTTGGTGTAGTAGCAGTTTTCGGCGTAGATCCGGCAATTAGCCTGAACCGTGTAAGCCATGCTGAATTTGTTGACGTAGTTGTTAAGGGAGTGGTAATAACCCCAGCGCATGAGTCCGGGACCCCTGGTATTGGTGTCGTTGAATTTATTTCCTGCCAGGGTCATCCGGGGATAGCCGTCATATTTAGCGGCGTTGCTGGAGGAGCTGTCGGGATAGCCAAGGATAAGTCCGTATTTATGAGCGCCGAAAGAGGAATCGGAAACCGTGCAGTAATCGGCGTCATAGCAACAGGCGAGGAATTTGTCCTCATCGACTTTGCCTGTTTTCGGGGCATAGCCGTAATTGTCGTGACCGACAAATGTAACGTGGTCGACCCAGATATTCTGACCAGAACCGAAGTAGAACTGAATGGAGTCGTTGTTGTTGGATTCCGCATCATGAGTGCTTTCAAAGTTCTTTATAATAATGTTGCTGCCCACTCCCTTGCCGGAGCTGGTGCAGAACTGGACATTGAAAAGCTTGTGCGCGCCGTAGCTTCCGATGATAGTCTTGTTGTTGTGGACATAAATTCTGCCGGCAGTACACATATACCTTTCGCCGTTGAGGTTCAGGTCGGTGACACTGATATTTTTGTTGACTATAATAGTATATGGAGTGTCGGACTCGGCGTACTTTTTCAGAGTATTGAAGTCACCGGCTTCGACCAGTTCGCCGAAAAGTCCGCCGATATCGGCAGCTTTTTCCTTGCCGGTATTATCATTGGAGCAATAGCCTGCAAAGCCCTGCAGCCCGTCGGCATTCAGGAGAAAGAGCTGGTTGTCCGAGCCTTTGTAGGTCTCCAGCGTCATGCCGTTTGAGCCTTGGGTCAGAGCGAGATTTGTGTCGGAGTAGTTGACGATCTTGTAGTGGAGATCATTTCCCAGGCGATCCTGAGAGACGGGAACGACATACCAGTGCTGGGACTGGGCGGATTCGCTGCCGTACATTATGACGTTTGTTCCAGCCTTTATGTTGTAATTCTGTGGTGTGAGCAATCTTCCGGACTGAGCGTTGCAGAGCTTGAAGAAAGTGCCCTTGGAATCGCTGCCTACCCGGTCGAAGCGCCAGGAGGGAGAGAGGTCGCTGCCCAGGGATCTCATTATTACAGCAGAGCCGTCAGCAGTGCCGTTTTCGGTGAGTACTTTGGAATTATCCTTGGACGCCAGATTCATAAGCTGGACGGGATAATCGACAGACGCCGCATCCGCGCTGACGAAATCCATTATGCCATTGCTTCTGACGAAACCGAAGCAACTGAACATCATAACGAATGCCGTAAGCAGAGTCAGCATTTTTTTTGTTTTCTTCATATAAATACCTCCATAGCTATTTACAAGCTTATACATATATTATACATATTTCCATCTGTTTTGTCAATGAATTAAAGTGTGCTGTTTATGACGTTTTTGTGCATTTTGAATGCTGATGTGCAAAATAGCGATATAGGACGAAGAACATAGAATATTATTTTGCATATTTTCAGAATATTTTTTCGAGAAAATTGTTAAAATAAAAAAATATATATTTTCTTCCAAAAAAAGCTTGACATTTTCTTTGGGGTGTGATATAATTAATATCGTTGAGTGAGGGGTTAAGTTCTCCAAGCTCAATTACCCCTAACAAGTCTGGGTGTGGCGCAGTTGGTAGCGCGCTACCTTGGGGTGGTAGAGGCCGTAAATTCAAGACTTGTCACTAAGACCATTAAGGCAGGTCATATATTTGACTACGTTAATTATCTTTCCAACGACGGTGGTCGTAAGGATAATAAAATTGGTGGTCAATCTGATACGCAAATTCGAAAGATAATATGCATTCTGAGTCAGGCGTTCAACTATGCCGTTCTCTATGGTGATATCAAGATCAATCCCGCCTTGCAAGTACCTATACCGAATATGGAAGGAATAAATACGTGAAATAAATATTTAAAATCAATGGCGTATATTTTGACATTATTCTGATGTTATTTAATGATTCATCAAGATCATTGACAACAAATTTAAGAAACGTACCTTTTTCATTTTCTTACAAATACCGTTCTCGCCCCTTTTTTGATTTATCTTCCTATATATTACTAATATCTTACTGATAATTCTTCAAAATAGCAAGAAAAATTACATATATTTTCTTTATAACAAATAAAAATGCAAAATTATTGATAAAAACGAAGAAATATGCTATAATAGGTAGAAAAAATAAA
>JAGBGT010000017.1 GCA_017935865.1 Ruminococcus sp.
CCGTCCCAAACCCTGCCAGAGGCGCTGCCTCTGGACTCTGCAAAAGGGGCATTGCCCCTTTTGAAACCCGGTTTTGTCGGCTTGCGCCGACTTGGGACTCCGTCCCAAACCCTGCCAGAGGCGCTGCCTCTGGACTCTGCCAAAGGGACATTGTCCCTTTGGAATCCCGGTGTTATACGCCGTGGGCTTTGTTGGTTAAAATATACAAAAAAGAGTAAAAAAATACAGCAAAGTGTAAAATTTTCGGAATTGAAGTAAAAATTTCCGAAAGTACGTGACATTTTCTTCCGGATGTGCTATAATTAAATGGAGCGAAAGCCGGATTTCTCTGGTTAAAAAGAAAAATCCAGAGAAATCCGAAGAAATATGAATATAAGCCTCGCCCGGAAATAAAAAAATCGGCAGGCTGTAGAAGGAAGGAAATCAAAATGGAGAACAACGAGCAGAGACCAAGAAAGAGAGTTACAAGAAAACAGCTCAGACAGCGTCAGTTCGGCGCACTGGCTGTTATCGCATTTATCGTGCTGCTGATCTTTATATTTATCGCGAACGGATGCAGCAACACCGGAGGAAAGGACAAGGACGGCAAAAATAATCCGACTGCCACGACGACCGTAGCTCCGGCAACGACTATCGCGCCTCCTGTGACTACTGCTCCGGTGACGACCGAAAATCCGCTGGCGGCTTCCGTGGTGCTCTCGAAGAGAGAGATGTACCTCGATGTAGGCGAGCAGGACGTTTCGATAATCTCGGCATATCCGCCAAATTCCTCTGAGCCCAACGAGGTATGGAAATCCATGGATCCCGCGGTTGCAACAGTTGACGATCTCGGTCATGTAACAGGCGTGGGCAAGGGCGAGACGTATATTATCCTCAGCTTTGACAACAATCCCGACATCGAGATCGCGATCAGAGTTTCGGTTGCCGGCGGCGCAGACGTTCCCGGGGGCGGCACAGTGACCGAGGCGGTCGTAACCTCCGCAGTTATGCCGGATCAGACCGCAACATCAGCCGCAGGCGTATAACGCAGGCTGTCTGCCTGAAGTCAGAGCGAAGAGCCGGAGAGTTTGTGGAAATTCACAGGCTTTTCGGCGGAAATCCGGAATTTTTGGAAAATATGAGAAAAATTTTCCGAAACACTTGATTTCTGCGGCAGAGTGTGTTATAATATAATATGATGATAGTAAGCTTAAGACCGGAAATTTCCGGTCTTTCGTTTATATTGTAATAAATAGCAAAGCACATCCTTTGCCGAGAGAGGAGCGATACAATGAAACTGAAAAAATTCGGCGGAACGGAACAAAAGGTCTACGACATGGTAAAGCCGCTGACCGACAGCATGGGATATTACCTCTGGGACGTGTGCTACGTCAAGGAGGGCGCGGCTTGGTATCTGCGGATATTTATTGACTGCGACGAGGGAATTTCCATTCAGGACTGCGAAAGAGTTACCGACCCGGTAAACAGGCTGCTGGATGAGAAAGATCCCATTCCGCGCAGCTATACTCTGGAGATAGGCTCTGCCGGTCTGGAGCGTGAGCTGCTGAAAGAGGATCATTTTAAGGTCTGCATGGGAGATAAGGTGAGAATACGCTTTATCAGAGCCGTTGACGGCGAAAAGGAGATCGGCGCCGTGCTGAAAGGCGCGGATAAGAACGGAGTGACCGTCGAGACGGAGGACGGCGGGGAGAAAACATACGCGTTTTCCGACATCGCTTTCGTTAAGCTTTGGTTTGAATTTGAATAACATTTGGAGGAATCACTATGGATAACTTTTTCGATGCGCTGAAAATGCTCGGTGAAGAGAACAGCGTTGAGACAGAATTGCTTGTGGAAAAGGTAAAATCCGCTATGCTTAAAGCGGCTAAGAGAGCTTATCCCCACAGCGAGGACAGGATCAGAGTCGAGATCGACCCGGCACAGAAAAAATTCGCCATGTATATCGTGCAGGAGATAATCGACGACGAGCCTATCGATGAGAACGAGATCAACATCGACACCGCAAAGACTATCGACCCCAATGCCGTTGTAGGCGGTACCATCCTCAAGGAGATCGACATTTCCAAGCTGGGAAGAATGGCTGCGCTTTCTGCCAAGCAGTCTATCAAGGGCGACCTGAGAGAGATCAACCGCGAGCAGATGCTGGAGAAGTTCGAGGGCAAGGAGAGAGAGTGCATAACGGCAAAGATCACTCAGATAGAGCCGGGCAGAGGTACGGCTACCGTCATCTACGAGGGAACGGAGCTTTACCTGTTCAAGAATGAGCAGATCCCCGGAGAAGTTCTGGAGGAGGATACCTACATCAAGGTGTACATCACCGGCATCGTATGCAAGACGAAGAAGCCCATTGTCAAGATCTCACGTACTCATAAAGATCTGGTAAAGCGGCTCTTTGAGATGGAAGTTCCCGAGATCTATGAGGGAACGGTACAGGTCAAGGCTGTTTCACGTGAGGCAGGATCGAGAACGAAGATCGCGGTATGGTCTACAGATGCAAATGTCGACGCGGTAGGCTCATGTATAGGCGCGAGAAGATCGAGGATCTCGGCTGTTGTAAACGAACTGAACGGTGAGAAGATCGACATTATTCCCTGGAGCGAAAAGCCAGAGGAGTTCATCGCGAGAGCGCTTGCTCCGGCAGATGTGCTGAAGGCAATAATCACCTCCTACGAGGAGAAAACCTGTACCGTGGTCGTTCCCAATAACCAGCTCTCCCTGGCTATCGGAAACAAGGGTCAGAATGCAAAGCTGGCGGCAAAGCTGACCGGCTTCAAGATCGACATTAAGCCCCAGTTTGACGCGGCAACGGGAGAGCCTGCGCCGGAGCTGAGCGACGATGTGAAGTCCGTTGAGCCTATGCCCGAGCCTGAGACGGAGACTGTTGAGACTGCTGAGGAGACTCAGGAGACCGCTGCTGCCGAGACTGCTGGGGAGACCCAGGAGACTGCTGCTGCCGAGACCGGGGAAGAAACTCAGGAGACAACAGCTTCCGAAGCCGGGGAAGAGACAGAGGAATAATTTATGAAATCCGGAAAAATACCAATGAGGCTCTGCCTCGGCTGCAACGAAATGAAGCCGAAAAGGGAGCTTATGCGTGTCGTGAAATCCCCGGAGGGCGAAATAAGCCTTGACTTTACAGGCAAGAAGAACGGCAGAGGCGCATATCTTTGCAAGAGCAGGCAGTGCTTCGACAGGGCGCGGAAGTCGAGAAGATTTGAGAAATCTCTGGCGTGCAGGATAGACGACAGTGTTTACGAGGTGATGGCAGATGAACTTGCAGCGGAAACGGAAAACGGCTGACCTGCTTTCGATATGTTTTAAGGCGGGAAAGGCGGTCAAGGGCTTTGACAGCATGAAAGAGGCGGTGCTGAACGGAGACGCCTGCTGCGTGCTGACGGCTGCCGACGCATCGGAAAAGACTGTCAAGGAGGCGAGGTTCGTCTGCGGCAAAGCCGATATCCCGGTGATCGCCGCGGAGCTTGAAAAGGCGGAGATCGGCAGGCTGTGCGGAAAAGATACCGCGGTCATCGCAGTCTGCGACAAGGGATTTGCCGGCGGATTCGGGAAACTGTATCCGGCAGAATAAGCCGCGCGGCTTTGTGATGAGCCGTCCTGAACTTATGGCAACACCGCAAGGTGATAACATATATATTATACAACAGACTTGTCCGGAAACCGTTGAAATGCCGCAGGGCACAGGTGTCCGGGTGAAAACGGCGCTTCGGAGGCTTCCGGACGGGTCTGATATGTTCGTATTCGACCGCCGTGTTATGCGGCATACCAAGGAGGTATATCAGCCTATGGCAAAAAAAATAAAAATCAGCGACGCAGCAAAGGATCTCAGCATTTCTGCACAGGAGATAGTTGATTTCTTTGCGGCAAAAGGCGATACAAAAAAGAAGCCCTCGTCCACTCTTACGGAGACTGAGATGAACGGCCTTCTGGAGGCCCAGACAAAGGCTCACGAGGTGAAGTCCTTCGATGAGTATTTTGCATCGAAGAACGATCCCAGACCAAGGGCAGAGGAGAAAAAGCCCGAGAAGAAACCGGAGAAAAAGTCAAAGCCGGAAGCGAAAAAGCCTGTGGAGAGATCCAAGACTGAGGCGAAAAAGCCCGTAGAGCAGCCTAAGACTGAGGCGAAAAAGCCTGTAGAGCAGTCTAAGACCGAGCCGAAGAAGCCGGTGGAGCAGCCTAAGACTGAGGCAAAAAAGCCTGTAGAGCAGCCTAAGACCGAGCCGAAGAAGCCTGTGGCGCAGCCTAAGACTGAAGCGAAAAAGCCTGTTGAACAGCCGAAAAAGACCGAGGACAAAAAGGTTTCCGATAAGAAAAGGAAGAAGGATAAGGAGCAGGTCAAGGCGCGTGACAGAGGCGCAAGCACTAAACTTGGCGGAAGCTTCTCCGAGGAGCAGAAGTCCGCGGCTCCTACACAGCAGTTCCGCACTGTTGATACAAGAGGAAGCTATGTTGACCTTGATAAATATAACGAACGATATGACCAGATGGCAAGCGGCAGCAGCCGTAAGCACGGCGGAGACAATTACTCCTCAAAGAAGCAGAAGATCAACCAGAAATCTGCCCAGAGAAGCCGCCAGCAGTTTTCCAGAAAGGAATCCGAGGCTGAAAAGCTGAAGAGACTGGAGCTGGAGCGCGCAAGAAAACAGCAGCTTAAAGTTATGATCCCCGATTCCATTACCGTGGGAGAGCTGGCTGCACGTCTCAAGGCTACGGCTACGGATGTTATCAAGAAGCTTATGGGTCTTGGCATCATGGCGTCCATAAATCAGGAGATCGACTTCGACACCGCCTCTCTCGTTGCTGAGGAAATGGGCGCAAAGGTTGAAAAGGAAGTTATCGTGACCATCGAGGAGCGTCTTATCGACGACAGCGACGATGACGACACAAATCTTGAGCCGAGATGCCCTGTTGTGGTCGTTATGGGACACGTTGACCACGGTAAGACGTCTATCCTGGACAGGATCAGAAACGCTCATGTTGCCGCAGGAGAAGCAGGCGGAATCACGCAGCATATCGGCGCTTATCAGGTAAAGATAAACGGTCAGGACATAACGTTCCTGGATACTCCCGGACATGAGGCGTTCACATCAATGCGTGCGCGAGGCGCGAATATCACCGATATCGCTATCCTGGTCGTCGCCGCTGACGACGGAATCATGCCCCAGACCGTAGAGTCTATCAACCACGCAAAATCTGCCGGAGTACAGATAATCGTGGCGATAAACAAGATGGATAAGGAGGGCGCAAATCCCGACCGTATCAAGGAAGAGCTTACCAAGTACGACCTGGTCTGCGAGGACTGGGGTGGAGATATTATCTGCGTTCCAGTTTCGGCAAAGACCGGCGACGGAATCGACGAGCTGCTGGAGAACGTTCTTCTGGTGGCAGAAGTGCAGGATCTCAAGGCAAATCCCGACCGTCTCGCAAAGGGTACTGTTATTGAAGCGCGTCTCGACAAGGGCAGAGGTCCTATCGCTACGCTTCTTGTACAGAACGGTACGCTGAAACAGGGAGACGTTCTCATTGCAGGAACGTCCGTGGGAAGAGTCCGCGTTATGACAAACGACAAGGGCAGGACTGTGAAATCCGCCGGCCCGTCCGTTCCTGTGGAGATCACAGGTCTTGCGGAAGTTCCCAGCGCAGGCGACATATTCAACGCTGTTGAGGATGAGCGTCTTGCCCGTGAGCTTGTTGAGCAGAGAAAGCATGAGCAGAAGCAGGAGCAGTTCAACTCCTACCGCAAGGTCACACTCGACAACCTGTTCAGCCAGATCGCAGAGGGCGAGATCAAGGAGCTGCCCATTATCGTCAAGGCGGACGTTCAGGGTTCGGTAGAGGCTGTAAAGCAGTCTCTGGAGAAGCTCTCCAACAACGAGGTGAGAGTCCGCGTTATCCACGGCGCAGTAGGTGCGGTCAAGGAAAGCGACGTTATGCTTGCAAGCGCTTCAAACGCAATTATTGTAGGCTTCAACGTGCGTCCCGACCCTGTGGCTGCCGAGGATGCCGCAAGGGACGGCGTGGATATCCGTCTGTACCGCATAATCTATGACGCGATCGAGGAGATTGGCACCGCCATGAAGGGTATGCTTGCTCCCAAATTCCGCGACATTGAGCTGGGACGGATCGAGGTTCGCCAGGTCTACAAGATATCCAACGTCGGTATGGTTGCCGGAAGCTACGTTCTCAGCGGAAAGGCAGTTAGAAACTGTCAGGTGCGCGTTGTTCGTGACGGTATTATCATTGCGGACGACAAGATCGCCGGTCTGAAACGATTCAAGGACGACGCCAAGGAGGTTGCCGAGGGATACGAGTGCGGTATCAGCCTGGAGAAATTCAGCGACGTCAAGGAGGGCGATATCTTCGAGGCTTACACGGTTGAGGAGTACCGCGAGGACTGATGAATTTCTGAGCGATCGTGTTCATAGGCTCTGAGTTGAGAAAGGAAGATTATGCCGAATTTTAAAAACAGCCGTATGGCTGAGGATATAAAAAGAGAGATGACCGCTCTCGTACGGGAGCTGAAAGATCCGAGAATAGATAAGCTGCTTACGGTCGTAAGAGCTGATCTGTCGGGAGATATGTCCGTCTGCAAGGTCTATGTTTCAAGCCTGGGCGGAATGGATAAGACTCTTGAATCAGTAAAGGGACTGGAGAGCGCCGCCGGATTTATCCGCCGGGAGCTTTTCCACCGGCTGAAAATGAGAAAATCTCCCGAGCTTACGTTTATCGCCGACAGCTCTATAGAGAGAGGCGCGGAGATAAGCAAAAAATTAAACGATTTGCTGGGATAATTAGAGGTGAGCTATGTATATAGACTTCAGTGAAGCTGAGACATTCCTCAGAAATTGCGAGGATGCCGTTATTTTAACTCATCAGAGTCCCGACGGAGACTGCATCGGAGCAGGCTTCGGCTTAAAGGACATTCTGGCGGAGCTGGGCGTCAGAAGCCGGGTGGTTTGCAGCGATGAATTTCCTGCGCGCTTTGACTTCCTGACAGCCGGCGTTCCCCAGGAGGACTTCGAGCCTAAGACGGTCATAGCCGTTGATATCGCCGATACGAAGCTTATGGGCAGGTATGAGGAGATATACGGCGGCAGGGTGCAGTTGTGCATCGACCACCATGAATCAAACAGGGACTACGCCGAGAAAACTCTCCTCCGGGAGAGCGCCGCGGCAGCCTGTGAGATCATCTACAGCCTTGCAAAATTCATGGGCGTGAAAATAAGCCGTCACTGCGCCATGTGCCTGTATACCGGAATAGCCACGGATTCCGGCTGCTTCAAGTATTCCTGCACCACTCCGGAGGCGCACGAGATAGCCGCCGAAATGAAGCGGAACTACGATATAAATTTCGCCCGGATAAACCGCTATATGTTCGAGGTCAAGTCCCGGGGCAGGATGATGCTGGAGGCGAAGTTTGCAGGTCTTATGGAGGAATATCTGGACGGCAGGCTGGTTATCGCGGCTGTGACCCAGGAGCTTATGAACGAGCTGGGCGTTAGTTGGGATGAATTTGAGGGGCTTGCTCCCCTTACCATACAACTGGAGAACACGGAGGTCGGCATACTCATGAAAGAGCGCGAGCCGGGAGTTTTCCGCTGTTCTTTCCGATCGGCGGAGGACGTCAACGTTTCCGATATCTGCCGTATGCTGGGAGGCGGCGGTCATGCAAAGGCTGCCGGCTGCACAGTTGAGGGCAGTCTCGAGGATGCGAAAAAGCAGTTGGTCGCCGCCGTGGAGCAGGTTCTGCTATGAACGGGATCATCTGCATAAACAAGCCGGAGGGCTTCACGTCCTTTGACGTCATCGCAAAGCTCCGTGGAATAATGAAAATACGCCGTCTTGGGCACGGAGGAACTCTCGATCCCATGGCGACCGGCGTGCTGCCGGTTTATGTGGGAACGGCGACGAAAGCCTGCGATATCATGCCGGACAGCAGCAAGAGCTACCGGGCATCCTTTGAGCTGGGCAGGGTCACGGACACCCAGGACATTACCGGAACGGTGCTGTCCTCCTCCGATATGAGGGTGAGCCGTGACAGCATCGAGGAACTGCTCCCCGGATTTACAGGGAAGATCATGCAGATTCCTCCGATGTATTCGGCGGTGCAGGTAAACGGTCAGCGGCTTTACGACCTGGCACGGAAAGGCGTGGAGGTGGAACGTCAGCCCCGGGAGATAGAGGTGAAAAGCCTTACCCTGGCGGATTACGACGGGGAAAGCCGCCGCGGAGTTCTGGAGGTAAGCTGCGGCAAGGGCACATATATCAGGACGCTTATCCACGATATAGGCGAAAAGCTGGGCTGCGGAGGCATAATGACGGAGCTGGAGCGGACATCCTCCGGAGGTTTTACTCTGACGGACTGCTATACTCTGGCGGAGGTGCAGGCGGCTGCGGATGAAAACCGTCTGGAGGAGCTGATACTACCCATAGAGCGCGTTTTCGGCAGTCTGCCCAGGCTGAGGCTGAACGAGGTGCAGACGAGAATGTACAGAAACGGCGTAAAGCTTGATCTGAACCGCATAAACCGGATAAAGCAGGACAAGCTCCGGTATTCCGTATACGGCTGCGACGGGTGCTTTATAGGCATTGCAGCGGCGGATACCGAAAGATCCGAGCTGAGAGCAGTAAAAAATTTTATCTGAGGTAGAACGATGAATAAAATAAAAACAGCCGCTGCCCTGGGTCTGTTTGACGGCGTTCATCTGGGACACCGCGCCGTGCTCAGGCTTGCCGTTGACAGCGGACTTGTGCCGTCGGTGTTCACCTTTGAGCCGGAAACCGTATGCAGGGCAAAGGGGCAGAGCGGATTTATCTATACGGCTGAGGAAAAAGAGAGCCTTTTGCGGCAGTGCGGCATCCGGGAGATATACCCGGTCTCTTTCGGGGAGGTCTGCGGTCTCAGCGGCATTGATTTTGTTAAAAATATTCTCGTTGACAGAATGAACGCAGGCTTTATCTGCTGCGGAGGCAGCTTCCGCTTCGGAAAAGGAGCTTCATGCGGCGCTGAGGAGCTGAAAGACTTTGGCAGAAAATACGGCATACCCGTGGAAATTGCCGGTGACGTGGTTAGGAACGGCGAGACCGTCTCATCGACAGCCATAAGAAAGGCGCTCCAGGCAGGGGATATCCCGGCGGCGGAGGAGCTTCTGGGACAGCATTATGCCATTGAAAAAGAGGTCTGCCGCGGCGCTCATGTAGGGCGGACTATCGGCTTCCCCACCATAAATCAGGTTTACGCGGAGGGACAGCTTGTCCCGAAATTCGGAGTCTACGCTTCGCAGGTAAGCCTGGACGGAGAGAGCTTTCCGGCTGTGACAAACGTGGGGATGAAGCCCACGGTCAATTACAGCGGAGCGCCTCTGGCGGAGACGCATATAATAGGCTTCCGGGGCGATATCTACGGAAAAACCGTGAAAATCGAGCTTCTGGGATTTATCCGGGCTGAGATGAAATTTTCCGCCCTCGGCGACCTGAAAGCGCAAATAAGCCGCGATATCGAGTCGGCGAGGCACATATTTCATAAAATTTCGTAATGCTTTCACCGCATTATCACACAGATGATTTAGATTAGTATAGGGTATCGCTGTACGGAGATACTATGAACAAATATAATCAGGAGGGCTGAGCCAAATGATCGAGGTAAAAAACCTTGTAAAACGCTACGGCGACAAACAGGCAGTAAACGACATCAGCTTTTCCGTTGGCAAGGGTGAAATTCTGGGATTTCTGGGACCTAACGGCGCCGGAAAATCCACCACAATGAATATGCTTACAGGCTATATTTCATCTACTTCGGGAAAGATACTCATTAATAACGTGGACATTCTGGAGGATCCGATAAAGGCTAAGTCGAATATCGGCTATCTGCCGGAGATCCCGCCGCTTTACGTGGATATGACCGTTGACGGATATCTCAACTTCATGTTCGATCTGAAAAAGTGCAAGCTTTCAAGAAAAGCGCACCTGAAAGAGATATGCGATCTCTGCAAAATTTCTCACGTGAGAGAGCGTATAATCAAGAATCTGTCAAAGGGCTATAAGCAGAGAGTGGGACTTGCCCAGGCGCTTATCAACAATCCGCCGGTGCTTATTCTCGACGAGCCTACGGTAGGTCTCGACCCGAACCAGATAATCGAGATACGTACTCTTATAAAGAAGCTGGGAAAGAACCACACGGTCATCCTTTCATCCCATATTCTTCCGGAGATACAGGCGGTATGCGACAGGATCATCATTATCAACAAGGGCGTGATCGCCGCTGACGGAACTGCTTCGGAGATCGCAGGAAAGCTGACTAACGAGCATAAAATGACCGTCCGCATCGAGGGCGCTACCCACACGGCAAACGACAAGAACGAGATCGCCGAGGCTCTTAAAGCTATTGACGGCATCAAGTATGTCCGTGCGGATATGGAGCGCGAAAAGGGCATATACGACTACGACATCGAGACTGACGAGCAGACCGATGTACGCCGGGCTATCAATACCATCTGCCGCGAGAACGGCTGGAATATCCTGATGATGCAGCTTTCTGATATGACTCTGGAGGATATCTTCCTTAAGATCACGACAAGCGACGCGGCGGCGGAAGCCGGAAACAACGAGCCGACTGCGAAACCGCTTGCCGGCATGGAAATAAGCTTTGAGAAAGAAAAAGGCAAAAAGTCTGAAAAAGGAGGCGAGAAATAATGGGAGCTATATACAGACGTGAAATGGGCGCATTTTTTACCTCGGGAATCGGCTATGTATTCCTTGCGGTATTTGCGCTTTTCTCGGGACTTTTCTTCTCCATGGGCGTTATCGGCTCAGGCGTTTCGGATATGTCCCCGATGTTCAGCTCGATGTTCATTATCGTGCTGTTCCTCATCCCTATTCTCACCATGAGACTCCTCAGCGAGGAAAAGAAAAACCGCACAGACCAGGGTCTGCTGACAGCTCCTGTCAGCCTGTCCTCTATCGTTCTGGGCAAGTATTTTGCGGCTCTGACGCTGTTTATCATTGCCGAGAGCATCGTGTTCATATACTCGGTGATAATAGCCCTCTGCGGCGATGTCATCTGGTCAACGCTGCTGGGCAACTACTTCGCAATGCTCTTCCTGGGAGCTGCTTTTATCGCTATCGGACTCTTTATCAGCTCACTGACGGAGAACCAGATGGCGGCGGCTGTTATAAGTATGTTCGTACTGTTCATACTCTACCTGCTTGATTCACTTGCGTCATCGGTTCCCTGGGATTTCCTCAAGAAAGCCCTGCTTTCGCTCTCGTTCTATTCAAGATACACGGAGTTCACATCCGGACTGTTCGATTTCTCAAGCGTATTGTTCTTCCTCAGCACGGCGGTTCTCTTCAACTTCTTTACGGTGAGAGTGCTCGACAAGAAGCGTTGGGGCTGATAGTGAAAGGAGGATATGAAAATGAGCAAGAAAGAAAAAGATAAAGAGATCAGCGAGGTTTCAAATGCAGCCGTTGACGAGATCTCCGAAAAGAAGAAAAGGGGCGGTTCGCGGAAGCTGAAATTCGGCTCCATGTCCGTTGTCGTCGTAATTCTTGTTATCGCCGTTGTGGTCGTGTTCAACCTTATGGCAGGACTTCTTATGAAGCGTTATCCTATCAAGGTCGACCTTACTCCGGATAACAGACACGAGATCAGCGAGGATTCCGTCGAGGTAATGAAGAATCTGAAAAAGGACGTTGAGGTCACTGTTACTTTCCCAAGGACATACTTCGACACGCTGGCTTCCGAGTACAAGAAAATGTACTATGAGAACTACGGCGTTGTAGTCGAGTGCCCTTATGATATCATCCCCGAAATACTCGACAAGTACAGCGTTTATGCTGAGGCAGGAGAGGGCAGCGTCAATGTCAGCTATGTTGATATATCCAAGAACCCGGACGTTGTCACAAAATTCAACGAAAACTACAGCGGAGAGATACAGCAGGGAAGCATCGTCATTTCCTGCGAGGACAAGGTAAAGGTAATTCCCTTGACTCAGGTGCTTTCCATGATAATGCCCTCCGAGGAGAGCACGTACAACAACATCAATATGCTGTTCGCAGGCGAGAGCACGTTTACCTCTGCTATCAGAGACGTTGCCGACGCAAATCTTGTAAAGACAGCCATGGCTATGACAGTAAACGAACAGTCAATACACGACCAGACGCATATATCAGTAGCTTATTCAACGGAGAGTTTCCTTTCAAAGAACGGCTATGACTGTTCCGAGATCGACTTGGGAACTATAACTGCGGAGGAGCTGATCGCCGACTACGATTTGCTTGTAGTTGCGGCTCCGGCTATTGATTTCTCCGAGGATATTATCCAGAAGCTTCAGGATTACCTGAACAACGGCGGAAACTACGGCAAGGATATGATCTATATTCCCAACTTCTACCAGACTAATCTGCCTAACCTGACGGCGTTCCTGGACGACTGGAAGCTTACGGTGGATACTTCTATGGTTCTGGATGACGACAATATGGTTCAGGCAGGAATCAGCGCAATGGGAGCGCTCAGCTACGCGCCTACCCTCGATATTGTCGATACCGACATTGTAGGTACCCTTACAAACAATTCGCTGCCGCTTATTGCTCCGGCGGCAATACCCGTATCTGAGGCGACAAAGAACAGCGCGGCAGTCGTAACGCCTATTATTGCTTCTAAGGATACGTCTTATACTGCGTCCAGAGTAAATGATGACGAGGTCTCCAAGGAGAAGCGTTCCTATAATATCGTTATGAAGTCAACGAAGTCAATGGCGGTGGGAACAAGCGTCTACGACAGCAATCTGCTCGTTGTGGGATGTCCTTTCATGCTGGACAGCAATGTTCTGGCATCCACGAACACCTACAGCAATGCAAACGTTATGCTCAACACTTTCAACAGCGTAACAGGCAAGGAAGCGGCTGTTGTAATTCCGGAAAAGGCATTCGAGCTTCACACACTGTCCCTGACAAGCGGTGGAGCAAGAGCTATTCTCATTACCGTTGTCGTTGTTATACCGCTGCTTATTGCGGCAGCAGGCGTAAGCGTCCTCTTGTGGAGAAGGAATAAGTAATGAATAAGACAGTTAAAGGAATTATAGGACTCAGCGCGGTTCTTGTAGTCCTCGGCGGAGGCTTCGCGGCGCTGAAGCTTACCGAGCCGAAGGATGGTGAAAGCTCCGTGCCGGAGACTTCGGAGAATATCGAGCCGACGGTGTCGCTTATCCGGGACGAAACGGTGGAGGGAACAGATCCCAACACAGGCTCAGAGCTGAAAGGCGTTGTAAAGAGCGTTCACGTAAAGAATCAGACCGACGAATTTGACGTTGTGCAGAAGCCGGGGGAAGATAAGGACTATGCGGTCTATACCATCGACGGCTATCAGGACGTGGTGATGAAGGATTCCCTTATCGGCACGCTGGCGCATAACGCAAACGGTTTGAAATCGACCCAGACCATAGAGGAAAACTGCACGGAAAACGGCATTGATATCGCTAAATTCGGACTGGCAGACCCGGTTATCACGGTAGAACTGACTTATGAGACCGGTGCGGAATTTACGCTGCTCATCGGAAATGAAACTCCCATGGGCGGAACGACTTATGTTATGATCGAGGGAACAGACAACGTCTATGCCGTTCAAAGCTCGGCTCTGGCGAACTACAGCAAGACGATCAATGAGTTCGTCGAAACGGAGCTTCTGGATGCTCCGGAGGAGTACCCGATCGTCAACAGCCTGCGTATTCAGCGGCAGGATATCGACTACGACCTGCTTCTTGAATACTGCGGCGAGAGGGATACCAACTATGCCGGCGGAACTTCCGCTACCCATAAGATGAAAGAGCCGACGGAGGCGGAGATCTCCGTGGAGCGTTCGGTCAACGTAACTACGGGAATGTTCGGGCTTTCAGCGGAGGATATTTTCGCCGTTCACTGCGGTGAGGAAGAGATCGCCGAGGCTGGTCTGAGAGATCCGTTCTGCACTGTCACAATGGACTGCGACGACGGCAATGTTTACAATTTGCTGCTCAGTGAGACGTTCATTGACGAGACTTACGGCAAGTGCTGCTACGCAATGATGGAGGGCGGAAATGTTATCTTCATTGTCACTGCGGAAAAGGCGGTGTGGGCAGAACTTCAGCCGGGAGATATCCTCTCGGGAATGTATATCTCGAATTATGTCTGGAGCATCAGCGAGCTTGACCTGAAGTGCGGCGGAGAAGAGTACAGCTTCCGCATTTCGCAGATCGACCCGGAGGCAGAGCTGGAATCTCCCAAGGTCGACGATTTCAAGGTAACTCTCAACGGTGCGGAGATCGAGACCGAGCGTTACAGACAGCTCTACAGCTTCATCCTGTCGTCGGATGCTGAGACATTCGCACTGGGCGAGGCTATTCCGGACGGCGAGCCGATGGCTGCTCTGGAGTTCTACGACTGGTACAGAGACGAGAGAGTAAAGGTTGAGTTTTACGAGTATTCCGCGATGTCGGCGCTTGTTGTGATAAACGGAGAGAGCAAGTTCTTCACCTCCAAGGCATATGTCAAGACGCTGATAGATAATGCGGCTATAGTCACTACAGACCAGGATTACAAAACGACATGGTAAAGGCAAGTGCCTTTTCGTGAGGAAAAGGAGGAAAAATATGAGCGAAAAGTTTTTCACATACAAGGGGTATCCGCTGGTGAGAAGCGGAAATCAGATCTATTACGGCTATATGTCCGACCCGTATGTTATCTGGATCCAGATACTGGAAACGAATGAAACAGACGGGGAGAAGATGACGTCCAAGGTACGCGTGGTGCAGATGGACACCAATGAGCCGAATCCGATAAAGGCGTTTGTAAAGAATGCGGAGCGCGAGTGCGGTCTGTACGAGGCGCTTGATACGGCGAAAGTATGGCTTGATAAGGCGTTGGCGAAGTAGAATAAACACCGGGATTCAAAAGGGGCAATGCCCCTTTTGCAGAGTCCAGAGGCAGCGCCTCTGGCAGGGTTTGGGACTCCGTCCCAAACCCTGATTTTGTTTACTCTTAAACTAACTATAATTTAAGTATAATTTAATTGCGATTTGTGCAAAACGCTGCTTTTTAATCCCCGTTTTGTGCACATCTACAAAAATA
The DNA here is from genome assembly GCA_017935865.1 of Ruminococcus sp. Lineage (GTDB taxonomy): Bacteria > Bacillota > Clostridia > Oscillospirales > Ruminococcaceae > Ruminococcus. Next base: position 15,121 of record JAGBGT010000017.1, read on the forward strand.
AATAAGAAAATATGAAAATTGTTCGAAAGAGATTGAAATTTTCAGCAGAATGAAGTATAATTAAAGCATAAATTAATTTTGCCGGCGGATAGGCTGCCGGTCTGAGGGATAATCACAGGAGGTCATGAAATTGAAGAAATTGATTGCAAAAAGACTTGCGGCAGCAGCTTCCGCAGCCGTTCTCAGCGCGGCGTCGCTGCCCTTTACAGCCGCCGTAAACGCGGCTGACGGCGAGTACACACAGTTCCCGTACACCATTCAGGGCGAGGACATGGAGGGCGCGACCATCTGGACTAAGATCTACGAAAATGAAACTCCCGGATATAATGGGGAAGGCTTTACCTACATCACCGGCGGCGAAAATTCATTTAAAGTAACTGTTCCCGAGGACGGAATGTACACCCTCTCTGTACGCGGAATCCAGATCCTCGATAAGGAGGGCAGAACCGAGACTTTTGCGGTAAACGGCGTGGAATACACCCAGATCGTGCCCTACTACAGAGAATGGACTGATATCGACCTGGGCGTTGCGAGATTAAAGGCTGGAGAAAATACTATTTCTTTCCTGAACAAGTACGGCTACCTGGCTATCGACGAGGTCACTATTGCCGAGGCGGAGTTCCCGGACGTTACGGTTGCGGACGCTGTTCCCTGCGACCCCAAGGCTACGCCTGAGACAAAGGCGCTCATGAAGTACCTCCACAGCGTATACGGCAAGGGCATTCTTTCCGGTCAGCAGGAGATCTACGGCGGCGGACACGCCGTTTCCACCGATATCCGCTATGACGCTACTCAGGATAAGTGCATCGACGGCAAGGGCAATGAGTACGTCATCGACCGTGAAAGCGAGGCTGTTGACAAGGACGGCAATAAGTTCTACTGGCACTGCTCCGACGACAAGAGAATATACACTTATGACGAGCAGAACAGAAATTACAAGTACGACTACTACGATCAGGAGTTTGACGACTATCAGGAGATCACCGGCGAATATCCGGCTATCAGAGGCTTTGATTTCATGAACTATAACCCTCTCTACGGCTGGGATGACGGCTCAACAGAGAGAGCTATCGAGTGGGTCAAGGAGAGAAACGGAATCGCGACGGCTTGCTGGCATATCAATCTGCCCACGGACTTCGCAAACTATACCCCCGGAGAGGCCGTCGGCTGGCAGTCTTGCTCCTACAAGAACAATGCTTCTTTCGACGTTGCCAAGGCGGTGGTCAAGGGCACAAAGGAAAACGAGTACCTGGATATGGCTATCGAGGATCTTGCCGAGCAGTTCCTGAAGCTCCAGGAGGCAGGCGTGCCTATTATGTTCCGTCCTTTCCACGAGGCTGAGGGCAACGGCGGCGCAGACGGCAAGGGCGCATGGTTCTGGTGGTCACAGAACGGCGCGGAGGCATACAAGAATCTGTACAAGTACCTCTACAACGCTCTGACTGAGACATATGGACTCCACAATATCATCTGGCTGGAGAATCTCTACGCATGGTCTGACGAATCGGCAGAGTGGTATGTAGGCGACGACTACATTGACATCGTGGGATTTGATAAGTACGATACAGTATATAACCGCCACGACGGCAAGACCTCCGGTCCTAACGAGGACTGCAACAGCAGCGTTTACTGGTCGCTCCACAAGTATACCAACGGCAAGAAAATGAACGCTATCATGGAGAACAGCACTGTTCCCAGCCTGTCGAATATCACTACAGAGCAGGCAACATGGCTCTACTTCTGCACGTGGTACGACAACGGACAGGATAACTTCCTGACAGGCACTGATTACAATGATCCTGCGACTCTCAAGGAACTGGGTTCAAGCGATTACTGCGTAAACCTGGAAGATCTGCCGGAAGATTTGTATGTATTCGACGGCAAGGTTGATCCTCCTGTGACGACTGCGCCTCCGATCGTGACGACGAAGCCGGTAGCTCCGGGAACACCTGTTTACGGCGACTCCAATGGTGACGGCACTATTGACATTGCCGACGCGACACGTATTCTCCAGTCTATAGGAAATTCTGATAAATATGGTCTTGACCCTGAGCAGGCTGCAAATGCTGATTGCTATAATCCCGGAAGCGGCGTAACGGCTATGGACGCGCTGGCTGTTCAGAAGTTTGATGCAAAGGTCATCAAATCACTTCCGGAGCTTGTTGTTGAGGTTGAGCCCTAAGTCGGCACAGCCGACAACATCGGGTTTCCAAAGGGACAGAGACCCTTTGGCAGAGTCCAGAGGCAGTGCCTCTGGCAGGGTTTGGGGCAGCGCCCCAAGTCGGCGCAGCCGACAACACCGGGTTTCCAAAGGGACAATGTCCCTTTGGCAGAGTCCAGAGGCAGCGCCTCTGGCAGGGTTTGGGGCAGCGCCCCAAATCGACCGCAGGTCGATGCAGCCTTTAGGCGCTCCGCAAAGGATGAATTTTCCAACAGTCCAGTGGACTGTTGGAAAAGAGGTGATTCCCCACGGTGTGGGGAAATGTCGCGAAGCGACAAAGGGGACGGCACGTAGTGCGCCCTGCAAGAGAGGGCGTTCCCTTATAAACTTAATATCCGTACATAAAAAGACA
>JAGBGT010000018.1 GCA_017935865.1 Ruminococcus sp.
AACGCCCTCTCTTGCAGGGCGTTCCCTCTTTTCCAACAGTCCACTGGACTGTTGGAAAATTCACCCTTTGCGGAGCGCCTAAAGGCATCGTCGACCTGCGGTCGACCTTGGGGCGCTGCCCCAAACCCTGCCAAAGGGACATTGTCCCTTTGGAAACCCGGTTTTGTCGGCTGCGCCGACTTGGGGCGTTGCCCCAACCCCCTTAGAAACCAGGTGTTATCGGCTGCGCTGATTTACAGCGAACTGTGAAAAGTACGCGAAATAACATCGTCCTGCTGTTCCTTAGTAAGCTTGACAAAATTTACCGCATATCCTGAAACCCGCACTGTAAGCTGCGGATATTTCTCCGGGTGCGCTTGAGCGTCCAGAAGTGTTTCCTTTGTAAAAACATTTACGTTGAGGTGATGACCGCCCTTCTCAACATAGCCGTCCAGCAGCTCGATAAGATTGTCTACCTGTGTATGATTTGCATTTTCCATAACCATTCCTCCGATCATTCGTCATCGCCGTCAATGCTGCTTTCCGTAGGCTGACAGCAAGCGCCTTTGTTTCCACAGTAATCGGTGCTGTTCACAACGCTGACATTCACGGACTGAGCATTTTCGTCGGCGATTATATTTATGTGTCCGCTTCCCCGGGACATTAGGCTGTCGATGAGATCCGCCAACTCCTCCGGGGTCTCGGGCATTTTTTCATTTTCGTCCATTTTACTCCTCATTTCTCAGCTTATCGAGGTCGATATCTCCCACAAACACCTGCATATCCTTGCCCAGAGCGTCAGGTACGATGGAGAATGTATTGGAGATGCCGTCCTGAGCATGGCGGAATGGCAGCTTTGCAACGGATGCCAGGGATGCCGCAGCTCCGTGAGTATCTCTGCCGTGCATGGGATTTGCTCCGGGAGCAAGTGGAACGCCCATTTTCCGTCCGTCAGGAGTGTTTCCGGTTTTCTTGCCGTAAACCACATTGGAGGTGATCGTCAGGATAGACATGGTCGGCACGCCGTCGCGATAGGTGTGATGCTTTCTCACGCAGTCCATGAACTTGCGGACAACGGTAACAGCCAGGTCGTCAACGCGGTCGTCGTTATTGCCGTATTTCGGGAAGTCGCCCTCGACCTCATAATCTGTGACGATGCCGTCCTCGTCGCGGATGACCTTGACCTTGGCATATTTGATAGCCGAAAGTGAGTCGGCAACAACGGAAAGTCCGGCGATTCCTGTTGCGAAATAGCGCTTGACGTCGCGGTCGTGGAGAGCCATTTGCAGCTTTTCGTAGCAGTATTTGTCGTGCATATAGTGGATGACGTTCAGGGTATTCACATAGAGTCCGGCAAGCCATTCCATCATTGCCTCGTACTTATCCCAGACATCGTCGAAGTCCAGATAATCGCCCTCTACCGGACGGAATTTCGGGCCGACCTGGATCTTGAGCCGCTCGTCCATGCCGCCGTTTATGGCGTAGAGCAGGCATTTCGCCAGATTTGCGCGCGCGCCGAAGAACTGCATCTCCTTGCCCACACGCATGGAGGAAACGCAGCAGGCGATAGCGTAGTCGTCGCCGTGGATAACGCGCATCATATCGTCGTTTTCGTACTGGATAGAGGAGGTCTTTATCGACATTTTAGCGCAGTATTCCTTGAATTTCCGCGGAAGCCGCTGTGACCAGAGCACCGTCATATTAGGTTCGGGAGCAGTGCCGAGATTTTCCAGGGTGTGGAGGAAGCGGAAGCTGTTTTTGGTGACGAGATGTCTGCCGTCGATGTCAACTCCGCCGATAGACTCGGTTATCCACGTGGGGTCGCCGGAGAAAAGCTCGTTGTATTCGGGCGTGCGTGCGAATTTTACGATGCGGAGCTTCATGATAAAGTGGTCGATGATCTCCTGCGCCTCTTCCTCAGTAATAACGCCGTTTTCCAGGTCGCGCTGGAAGTAGATATCCAGGAATGTTGAGGTTCGTCCCAGGGACATTGCGGCGCCGTTCTGCTCCTTGACAGCGGCGAGGTAGCCGAAATAGAGCCACTGAACAGCTTCTTTGGCATTTTTAGCCGGTCTGGATATATCGAAGCCGTAAATTCTTCCCAGCTCTTTAAGCTCCTCCAGAGCGCGGACCTGTTCAGCCAGCTCTTCCCGGAGGCGGATATTTTTGGAGGTCATGCGGACAAGGGAGGTTTCGATCTGATGCTTCTTGTCGGCGATGAGAATGTCTACGCCGTAGAGGGCAACGCGGCGGTAATCGCCGATAATACGTCCTCTGCCGTATGCATCCGGGAGACCGGTTATGATCGCGGATTTTCTTGCCAGGCGCATTTCCGGCGTATATGCGTCGAAAACGCCCTGGTTATGGGTCTTTCTGTATTTGGTGAATATTTTTACTATTTCCGGATCGACTTCGTAGCCGTACTGTGAGCAGGCGTTCTGCGCCATTCTGATTCCGCCAAAGGGCTGGAGAGAGCGCTTGAACGGCTTATCGGTCTGGAGACCCACGATCTGTTCAAGCTCCTTATTCAGGTAGCCGGCTTCATGGGAGGTTATAGTTGAGACGATCTTTGTGTCCATGTCCAGGACGCCGCCCGCCTCGCGCTCCTGTCTGGACAAGTCCATTATCTGCTCCCAGAGCTTTTTTGTGGCTTCTGTGGGGGGAGCGAGGAAGCTTTCATCCCCGTCGTATGCTGTGTAATTCTTTTTGATAAAGTCCCTGACATTAACGGAGGTCGTACACCACCGCCCTTCTTTGAAACCTTTCCATTCAGCAGGATATTCGGCGAAATAATGCAGCAAAGTATCAGCTCCTTTCAGATTAGTGGGAGTACGCATAGCATCGTACTTCTCTATAATTATATGATACCACATTGTTACTGTTTTGTCAATGGTTTATATTATTTATTTGATAAATTAATTTACGTAAAAATGATGATGTTCTCCTTGGGTGGAGGCTGAGATTTGTTTCAACGCAGGCATCGGCAAAATTCGCCGAAAAGACGTGCGTAACTTTCTACGTGGACAGGTTCTTATATACGGACGATCAGTTTATAAGGGAACGCCCTCTCTTGCAGGGCGCACTACGTGCCGTCCCCTTTGTCGCTTCGCGACATTTCCCCACCCCGTGGGGAATCACCTCTTTCAAAACAGTCCACTGGACTGTTTTGAAATTCACCCTTTGCGGAGCGCCTAAAGGCTGCATCGACCTGCGGTCGATTTGGGGCGCTGCCCCAAACCCTGCCAAAGGCGCTGCCTCTGGACTCTGCCAAAGGGACATTGTCCCTTTGGAAACCCGGTGTTTGTCGGCTTCGCCGACTTGGGACGCTGTCCCAAACCCCTTTGGAATCTGGACACTTATTTCTTGTTCGACTTCTCTTTTTTCTGCTTCTTAGTGATCTTCAGCGGAAGATGTGGCTTATTCTCTTTTTCCGGCTCTTCCGGCGGAGGCTCGATGCCCAGTTCCGATTCCTTTGTTTCCAACTGCTCAAAGGAAATTTTATATATCGTGGCAGCCAGCGGAACTCCCAGCAGCATACCCGGTATGCCACAGAGTCCTCCGCCAAGGGTAACTGCCGCGAGAACCCAGATCCCCGGCAGACCAATGGAATTTCCCACGACCTTGGGATAGATAAGGTTGCCCTCAAGCTGCTGCAAAATAATGAGGAAAATCAGGAATACAAGCGCCTGCATGGGACTTTCTGTTAGGATGATAAACGCGCTGATTCCTGCGCCCAGAAATGCGCCGACAATGGGGATAAGCGCCGTAACTCCCACGAGTGTTGCGCTCATTGCGGCATAGGGCAACTGGAGTATCGTCATGCCTATGAAGCACAGACAGCCCAGCAGGATCGCCTCCACAAACTGACCGATAAAGAAGCTTTTGAACGTTTCATTTGCGGTTATGCACACTCTATGGATCTGGCTGTTGCGCTTCTCACTGAACCATAGGTTGAAAAGCCTCCTGATGTCACGGAGCAGCTTATCCTTGCGGAGAAGAAGATAGATCGCGAAAATAACCGCGAGGACGATGTTCGTCACTGTTCCGGCGATAATGCTGATAAGTCCCAGCGCCGAGGTAATAATTCCCATAACGCCGGTCTCGATAAACGATGCCGCCTTGTCGGTTATTGTCGCCCAGTCCAGCTCTTTCAGGTCGAACTCGTTGAACAGGTCTGTGACCTGCTTCTGAACGTCGGGGTATTCGTTGAGCTTTGCGATTATATAGTCCCTGCCCTTGATGATAAACGGCGGTATTTCCGCGGTTATGAGCTTTATTGCGCTGATAAGCTCCGGGATGACTATATTGAGCACCAGGACGATTATAGCGAGCACCGAAATAAAGGACAGTCCAACGCAGATCGGTCTGCGGGAGTATCTGAAGAATTTGCTGTCCTTTTTCGGGAAGAAATGGGCTTCAAAAAAGCTCAGGATAATATTGAAGATATATGCGATAGTTATGCCGAGGAGCAGCGGATACATCGCTTTCAGGGCGATAGAGACAAAGACTCCCAGCAGGCTGAGATTCTGGATGACCAGAATTGCGCAGATAAAAATTATGGCAATTATTACATATCGTTTCAGTTCTTTTTTGTCCATAGAATCCCTCCGATTTTAATAGAACCGCACAAAAACGGCTCTGCCTTGACTTACCATATATTATACATCAAAAAGCCCCTAATTGTGTGAACAGATTATGAATATTAATGGGAAACGCCTTCATTCGCAAACATTTCACCTGTTTGTCATAATTATCACAATTTACCTGTTGAAATCCATGTCGAAATATGTTATAATTTTGTCAAGGAAATGCCTTAAATGCGGTATGAAATTATATGTGAAACGGGGTAAGATCATGGACACTCAGAAAAACAATAAAAAGCCGATGATATGGTTCATAATAATGAGCGTTGTTTCGATACTTCTTTTCAACGCCTTTATTACGCCAAACATCACCGGAGGAAGAATAAAGGAGACGAATTACAGCTTCTTTCTTAACTGCCTGGACGAAGGCACTGTCACTCAGGTAAAGGTGGAGGATCAGGAGATTCGATTTGAGGTGGAAAAGGACGGCGAAAAGCAGGTCTATTCCACGGGCAGAATGGACGACCCGGAGCTGGTGACCCGGCTTCGCGCCGACAAGGACATCGTTTTCACCGAGGAATTTGCCGAGGACAGCTTCCTGCTGGAATTTCTGGTGGGCTGGATAATGCCCGTAGTTTTCTTTATCGTCCTCTGGAAAATACTGCTGAAAGGCATGGGCAGGCGCATGGGCGGCGGAAATGCAATGTCATTCGGCAAAAGCAATGCCAAGATCTACGTCAAGGCGCAGACCGGCAAGACATTCGACGACGTTGCAGGTCAGGACGAAGCAAAAGAGGCTCTGGAGGAGATCGTCGATTTTCTCCATGACCCTAAGAAATATGCCGAGATAGGCGCGCGTCTGCCGAAAGGCGCGCTCCTCGTAGGGCCTCCCGGAACGGGAAAAACCCTCCTTGCCCAGGCTGTGGCAGGCGAGGCAAATGTGCCGTTCTTCTCCATTTCCGGCTCGGAATTTGTTGAGATGTTCGTGGGAATGGGCGCGGCAAAGGTTCGCGATCTTTTCAAGCAGGCAAATGAAAAAGCGCCTTGTATCGTGTTTATCGACGAGGTGGACACGATCGGCAAAAAGCGTGACAGCAGTCTTGGCGGAAACGACGAGCGCGAGCAGACCCTGAATCAACTGCTTACGGAAATGGACGGATTCGACGGCAAAAACGGCGTAGTCATCCTTGCGGCGACCAATCGACCGGAGTCTCTCGACCCGGCTCTTCTCCGCCCGGGACGTTTCGATCGGCGTATCCCGGCGGAGCTTCCCGATTTACAGGGGCGTGAGGCGATCCTGAAAGTCCACGCCAAAAAAATCAAAACCGAGGAAAACATTGACTACAACGCCATTTCCAGGGCGACTGCCGGAGCTTCCGGCGCTGAGCTTGCCAATATCATCAACGAGGCGGCTCTTCGCGCGGTCAGAAACGGGCGAAATATGGTTCTTCAGTCTGATCTGGAGGAGAGCGTGGAGGTGGTAATTGCCGGTTATCAGCGGAAAAACGCGGTTATTTCCCAGAAAGAAAAGGAGATCATCGCTTATCACGAGATAGGTCATGCTCTTGTGGCTGCAAAGCAGAAGGATGCTGCTCCGGTACATAAGATAACGATTATTCCCAGAACCAGCGGCGCGCTCGGATATACAATGCAGCTTGACGAGGGCGAGAAATTCCTGTTGACGAAGGAGGAGGCGCTTGCCAGAATTGCCGTGCTTGCCGGCGGCAGATCGGCTGAGGAGGTCGTTTTCGGCAGTTGTACAAGCGGCGCGTCCAATGACATCGAGCAGGCGACGAAGCTTGCCCGGGCTATGGTGACGCGGTACGGCATGAGCAGCAGCTTCGATATGGTAGCTCTCGAAACGGTGACGAACCAGTATCTTGGCGGCGACGGGTCGCTTGCCTGTTCGCCGGAGACTGCCGCCCGGGTGGACGATGAGGTCAACAATATTATTTCACAGTGCCATGAAAGGGCTAAGCAGATACTTACGGAGAATCTCGGCAAGCTCCATGAGCTGGCGAAATTCCTGTTGGAGAGGGAGACCATAACAGGCGAGGAGTTTATGGCAATTTTAAACAAAGAATAGCATTTCGACTTGTAAAATTTGTACTATAAATTGAACTTGTCCGGAAAATTCCAAAAATCCTTGACGGCTTCGACAAAATGTGAGATAATAAAATAAATTCTATTTTGTGAGAGGACTACCGTAATGAGCGAATTAACCGAATCAATGACACTATGGCTCCAGGGTCACGGAATACCGACCTGGCTTGTGCCGTTTCTCGTCTCCATACTGCCGATAATCGAGCTGAGAGGAGGAATCATTGCCGCCAGTCTGCTGGATATCGAGCTGTTCAAGGCTATCTGGATATGTATGATCGGCAACATTCTGCCGATACCGTTTATACTGCTGTTTATCGACAAATTCTTTAATTTCGTCAAGAAGCACAAAATTCCGCTGCTGACTAAAATGGTGGTGTATCTGGAGAAAAAGGCTATGAATAAAAGCGGAACTATGGAAAAGGGCGAGTTTATTTTCCTGCTGCTTTTCGTGGGAATACCGCTTCCGGGAACGGGGGCTTGGACAGGCTCGCTTATAGCCTCTCTTAGAAAGATACCGCTGAAAAAGGCTGTACCGGCTATTTTCCTGGGACTTTGCCTGGCATCGGCGATCATGTGTACTCTTTGCTATGGATTTCCTGGAATCTTTGCCAAGCTTTTCGGATAAAAATGATACGGCATCTGCGTGTTTTTGCGGATGCCGTTTTGTTTTGGATGGGAAAGATATATCGGCGCAGCCGACAACACCGGGTTTCCAAAGGGACGGTGTCCCTTTGGCAGAGTCCAGAGGCAGCGCCTCTGGCAGGGTTTGGGGCAGCGCCCCAAATCGACCGCAGGTCGATGCAGCCTTCAGGCGTTCCCTTATAAACTTTTTGTCCGTATATAAAAATATAGAGAGAAATTTTCC
>JAGBGT010000019.1 GCA_017935865.1 Ruminococcus sp.
GTTCCTCTATACAGATCATTTCATATTGTCCTCGTTCTTCTGTTTTTCTTGTCAGCATCTTTTCCACCTTCCCTTTTCTCTATTATACCATATCTTTGCAAAAAAGCCAAGCAAATGCTTGACTTTTTCGACAGACTGAGGGACTCTTCAAGAGTCCCTTTTTTTATGCGGCTGTAGTCGTCGTTGTTGTGCTCTCTGTAGAAACTGCGGCTGTTCCGTTTTCGGAAGTGGTTGTCGTCGTTGGCTGAGGTGCCGTTGTCCCTCCCCTCGTTTCCGGAGGCAGCTCTTTGACGGTGGGTTTTGAGCCGTTGATTCCGAAGCATTCCGAATAGGCGTCGATGATTCCGCGAATCATATATTTTGAGTATTCTCCGCCCTCGATAACGCCGGCAAAGGCGATCTCGGGATCATCCGCCGGTGCAAAACCAATAAAAACTGAGTTCTGTTTGCTAAGATCATTATAGTCTGTCTGCGGAGTACCTGTCTTTATCGCCACATCAAATCCCAGATTTGTAAGTGAATACGCTGCCGGGACGTTTTTGCTGGCGTCGATCATTCCGCCGATAATGTAGTCGTAAACGTAGTCGTAATTCAGTTCGATCTGTTCCGCGACCTGGGGCTGAGTCTTTTTCACCAGCTCGTCCGTGCCGAAATTGTACAGACTGTCTACCAGATAGGGCTTATAGCGTATGCCGCGGTTTGCAATAGTGTTTGCCACCGTAGCAAGCTGGAGCGGAGAGGATCCGCAGTCCTGGTTTCCGATACCAGCCTGGATAACGTAGCCGATGTACCAGGGCTGACCGCGTTCTGCAAACGTCTCCGGATTACACAAAAATCCAGCAGCATCGCCGGTTTCCAGTCCCAGAGGTGAGCCGAGACCGTAGAGTTTGGCATATTTTGTGATGTTGTCGATTCCCAGCAGCCGAGAGACCTCATAGAAATAGACGTTGCAGGAGACCTCTATCGCCCGCCTTGCGGAGATCTGCCGGTGATAGCCCGTGCAGGAGTATTTGCCTCCATAGAAGAGGTATTCCGTCTGGCAGTCAAATGTGGTATTTCCGTCAACCACTCCCTCGTTGAGACCTGCCGTTGCTGTGATGGTTTTGAACGTCGAGCCGGGCAGATATTGTCCCAGGGTGCAGCGGTTGAACATGGGGGCATTTTCCTCATTCGCCAGTGATTCATAATTCTCTGCAAAGTCCTTGAGATTATATGTCGGAGCAGTTGCCATTCCCCGGACGGCTCCGGTTTTGGCGTCCAGGACTACAAGCGCGCCCTTTTCCACCTTTTTGCCGTTGAATGTGCCGAAATCTTTAAGATACTGCTCGAGCACTCCCTGTAATTTAAGCTGGAAATTTCCGTCCACGGTCAGCTTTACGGTCTCGCCGGGAACAGTTTCGCTCAGGGTTTTAATGTCCACGACCGCGCCGTCAAGAATGGTGACCTGCTCTTCTCCGCTTACGCCGCGCAGCTCGGATTCTAAGGCAGATTCGATGCCGCTTCTGCCTACCAGGTCGTTCATGGCGTAGCCTTTTTCTTTCAGCACGTCGTAATCCTCAGCATAGATCGGGCCAACTGTGCCGATCTCATGTGGGAGAATGTCGCCGCGGACGATTTTTCTCTCCGCAGACTCGACAGCCTCTATGCCTTTAAGTACGTTGCTCAGCTCTTTCATTTTAATAACAGTAGCCGAGTCTACATCCTTTGCCAGTATAAGATGATTGCTGTAGGAAAAATCCCGGGCGAGCATGGCATATCTCATTCCGGCGATGATGCGTTTCTCGTCCTGTGAGTAGCTTTCGCCGATCTCGTAGTCGGAGATCAGCTTCTCGACACAGTTTTCCGCTGTTGCATAGACGTTGAGATTCAGGCGTTTTGTCACATCCTCCGGCGATTCAAGCTCCTCGTTATCCGTAAAGACATAAGGGTACGAAAGGCTCACAGGCAGGCTTTCCTCGAAAATATAGCCTCTTTCAGCCAGTTCGGTATAAATGTCCAGGAGGATCTTATTTCCTTCCTGGATGTCATCCGGGAAGAACGCCCTCTGTAAAACCAGATCGCACCGGGAGTTGCTTTCTATTATGACATTTCCGCTGTAGTCCAGTATCTCCCCACGTGTAGGCGGAACCTCACGAGTGAATGTCAGGGCATCGCTGCTATATTTGGACAGGGATGCAGCCTCGTCGCCCTCCACGATCTGGAGCTTCATAAGCTTCATAGTGGCAAGCACTCCGAAGAGGATGACCAGAATTACACAAATAATAGACTTTACTTTATCAGATACATTCGTTTTCACTTATTGCCTCCATATCAGCCGCTGCTGCGGATCGCCTCTTCGATAGTCAGGTGTTCCTTCGGCATAAGCAGGCGGTTTATTAATTTGAAAATAAAATATATTACGACGGAAGAGATCAGAGTATATATCCAGACTTTCAGCGTCACACTGCGGAATATTCGCTCTACATCAGGGTAATCCCATATTTCGTAGAAGAATTTGTAGTCCAGCCAGCACTGCAAAAAAGACACTGCAGCGGAAATAGCCATGAAGCTGAAAAATTTCTTGCGCAGATACAGCTCGAAGATAAGAGTTGAAGCCACGCAGAAGATCGTAAGGATAACTGCATTATAGCCGAAAAGGCGTCCGCAGGCAATGTCTATGAGAAATCCGCAGGCAGCTCCGGTAAGCGCCGAGATCATGATGTCAGTGTTTACGGCAATGCACAGCGCTACAGGCACAAGCAGCACCGGCTTTTTCCATGAACCGGAGGTCATAATGACGAAGCTGAAAAAGATTATCAGAAGATAGAGAAGCCAACGAACCGTCGTCTTGAAGTAGAGGATCCGCTTCTCACGGGGTGTCTTCAGTCTCATCAGTATCCTCCAATTTGCCGTCGAAATCTGTTATTACGAATACAGAGCTGAGTCTGGAAATATCCGCAGAAGGCTCTATTTCGGCATATGCGGTAAGTCCGTTTGCCTCGATTCCTGTGACGGTCACCGTACCGATCGGATAATCCTTGGGGAAGAGTCCGCTTGTGCCGGAGGTTATCATCAGGTCTCCGGCTTTTATGCCGTGATCCTTGTCCAGATGGGTCAGCTTTGTTGCACCGTTTTCTGCCGTTATGACCGAGCCTTCGACGATCCCGAAATCCGTGCCGGTGGAGGAGCAGATAACAGCGATGGAAAGGTCAGGGGAGAGGATAGTCCTTACTGTGGAGGTATACTGCGACACCTCGACAGTTATGCCCACCACGCCCTCGGGAGTAATGACCGGGCAGTACGGCTTGATGCCGTCCTCATAGCCGCGGTCGATGGTGAAGCCCTTGAACGGGTCGTTTGCCACATATCCCAGCACATCTGCCGGCTGGGAGAAGATATTGTCGGGGTGCTCCTCCTTGATAACAACAAGCTTTCGCAGCTCTTCGACTTCTTCTTTCAGGTCATCATACTCGGCAAGCTTTTTGTTCAGCTCTCCGATCTGCTGTTTCAGAAGCTTATTTTCCTCGTAGTAAGAGTCGGCGTTGGCAATGCGGTCGGCGTTTTTTTCAAATTTCATGGAGATGCTGTTGGACACCGCGCGGAATGGCTTTGTGATCGTGTTGATAAATGAAGCTCCGGAAAGAGAATAGCCGCCCTTAGTTACGGAGTAGATCATAATTCCCACAAGAAAGGCGAGAAAGGCGAGAATGACTTTAAACCGTGTGCTTTTGAAAAATTCACGCATTAAGCCGCCTCCTTAATAATACTTAACATTTTCCGTAAGAGCGTCCTGATAATCGCTGATGTTCTCCAGAATTTTTCCCGTGCCCTCGGCGACGCAGTCCAGCGGATATTCCGCAATATACACAGGCATACCTGTCTCGCGGCTGATGAGCTTGTCAAGTCCGCGAAGGAGCGCTCCGCCGCCGGCAAGGGTTATGCCGTGGTCGATAATATCCGCCGAAAGCTCCGGGGGAGTTTCTTCCAGCGTAGATTTTATCGCGTCGATGACCTTAGCCAGCGGTTTGACCAGAGCATCGCGGATCTCCGCAGAGTTGACAGTGACATTTTCCGGCAGACCGTTCAGAAGATTTCTTCCCTTGATCTCCATAGTCTCTTCCTTGTCGCTGGGGAAAGCCGATCCGATCTCGATCTTGATGTTCTCAGCCGTCCGCTCGCCGATAAGCAGGTTATATTTTTTCTTGATATAGTTGATGATCGAAGCGTCAAACTCGTCTCCGGCACAGCGGATAGAGCGTGATGACACGATACCTCCCAGGGAAATGACTGCCACCTCGCTTGTGCCGCCGCCGATGTCAACGATCATGTTGCCGGAGGCAGCATTTGTCGGCAGACCTGCGCCGATAGCGGCAGCCATAGGCTCCTCGATGATGAGGACGTTGTTTGCTCCCGCTTTTTTGCAAGCCTCACGCACGGCGCGTCTTTCAACGGCTGTTACGCCGGAGGGAATACATATGATAACGTTTGCGCTTGTAAGTATAGTGCCTTTCAGCGCCTTGCGGATAAATTCCTGAAGCATTGTCGTGGCGATGTCGAAGTCGGCAATAACGCCGTCTTTCAGCGGACGAACAGCCACGATAGAACCGGGAGTCCTGCCGATGACCTCTTTAGCCTCCAGACCGACGTATCTCGTCTTGTCTGTCCGTGTGTTTACGGCGACCACGGAAGGCTCACGGATTATGATGCCTTTGCCGCGGAGGTAAACGAGGGTATTAGCAGTGCCCAGATCTATTCCGATATCCTTAGTAAACATTATGAAGCTCCTTTTGCTGATAAATCTATTATCTCATTTTTATGTTGAAAGAATCAATGAAGATTATGTATTATTATTTGTCAAAAATAGCATTTGCTGTTTTGTAGTAAACAATAATTCCCACAATGATCAAAAGTATCTGCGCAACGTTGATGTCCAGGGTAAAGCCGAAAGTAAGGTTCAGCACGTCAAGCAGCCGGAATGTTACGGTGTCGATCCCAAAATTGACCGAGTACGTAAGCCAACTGAGACCTGCTGTCTCTGAAATTGCGCCTCCCAGAAGTCCGCCCAGCATAATGCCGCAGGCAGCAAGAAAGAACATATATATCGGGTGTTTCATTTTTATCTCCTTTTTGATTTTTTATTTCAGTCCGGACGAGCCGAAGCCGCCGCTGCCCCTTGCCGTTTCGGAAAGAGCTTCACTTATTTCAATTTCCGGATACATGACCTTTGTGGGAATAAGCTGCGCTATTCTCATGCCATTTTCTACGGTGAAGGGATGTTTCCCGTGATTTATAAGGGGGATGAACCACTCTCCACGGAAGTCGCTGTCAACCACTCCCACGCAGTTTGCCAGGGAAATACCGTACCTCGATGCAAGTCCCGAACGCGGATAGATGAGCATAGCTGCATCGCCGCAGTCGGATTCCGCTTTCAGCCCGGTGGGTATCATTTTTATTTCCCCCGGAGCGAGAACAACGTCCTCATCCAGGCAGGCGTATATATCGAGCCCGGCGCTGCCGGAGGTCGCCCTTGTGGGGATGACAGCCTTTTCGTCTGTTTTCATAAAGGTCAGTTTCATTTGTTTTCGCACACTCCTCTATAGTAGAGTCCCCTTGTGATATTTCCGCGAGGCTTTTTCAGCATCAGAGCGTCTTTGGTTTCATCGGCGTTTTCGTCGAAGAGCATTATCACGCCAAAGCTTATGCCGCCAAGCTCTCCCAGCCTGTCGCCCATATATAGAATATCGGAGTTAAGCAATTCAACATAATCTCCTGAGCAGGCGACGGGAAGCCGTCTCGCCGTTCTGTCGGTTATGTATCCGGTGCAGTTTTTGCAGCCAATTTCATTTTTTATAGGACAGTTTCTCGTCAGCATAAGCGGAAGTCTGCCGTAGATCAAGGCCCCGGCTGGTTTTTCGCAGTTGATTTTTGAAAGCTGTTCAGCAGTCAGCTCCGGAGAGAGAACGATATCCTCCGTGGGCATCGCTTTGGCGGAGAGCGTGTTGAAAGCGTTGAGAGTGAAACTGCCGTGAAGCCGGAATCCCAGCTTTTTGCCAATAGCTGCGGAGTCGAGAGTGTGGCAGAGCAGATGCTCAAAGCCCATGTTTTTTAGCTGTTTAAGCCGGGAAATAGTCTTTTCCTCATCCACAATAAATCTTGGAGGAGAGATGATGATTTTTTCCCTCGGCAAACCGGCATCCACCAGATTTTCGGGCAGTATCACGAACTGAGACAGTTCGGCTGCCGCAAGAGCCTGTTCTTTTGTCCGGCAATATGTCCGGAGGGGCAGTTTCCCTGTCTGTCTCGGGATGATTTTTTTCACCGGCTGAAATGAGAAGCCGTTTATTCTGTATTTCGGCGTATTTTTTTCGGCGATCTTCATAGTCAGCTCGTCGGTCAGCTTTCTGCGCAGCTCGTTAAGCTTTCCGGCAGGGACGAAAAGTTCATGGTCAATTTCCGCCGTCAGATCTCCGAAAGCGAAAACCGTGTCCCCAAGCTTGGAAAGCTGCTTCCGCAGCGCTGAATCGTCGGTCGGAGCATTTCTGGCAGCGTCAGGAATATCCCCGGAAACTGTTACGGAAATATTGTCCCCCACAGAGGCGGAAATTTCCAGAGGCACATCCCTGAGCATCCGGACGTGAAAATCTGCGGTAAATACCGCTCTTTCGCGGCGGTAAAGCTGATGCAGCACGGGAATTATGTCCTTTGCGGCAATGACGTCGTTCTTTTCACGGATCCCGAACATATCCTGCCTTTTTCCCGAAAAATAGCCGTCGGTGAAGCCTCCTCGGGAGAAAATACCGCGGAGCATCGCCATGTCGGGAGGATCGCCGTCCAGAGCCTTTCTCAGCTCTGAAACAGCCGCCGCCACATATTCCGGGCGTTTCATTCTACCCTCGATCTTCAGGGAATCCACGCCGATTTCTTTCAGCCTGTCCGTCTGCTCCAGAAGTGACAGATCTTTCAGCGAAAGCGCAGCCTTTTCCCGGTTTCCTGCGGCTGAAAAGGGCAGACGGCAAGCCTGTCCGCAACATCCCCGGTTGGCAGACCGCGAGCCTATCATTGCCGACATATAGCACTGCCCGGAAACCGACATACACAGTGCGCCATGGACGAAAACCTCGGTTTCAATGTCAACTCCGGCAATGGCTGCAAGAGTCTCTGCCGAAAGCTCACGGGCGGGGACAACGCGGCTGAACCCCATTTCCCTCAGCAGCTCCGCGCCGCTTGCCGTGTGGACGGACATCTGCGTTGAACCGTGAATGCAGGCATTGGGCACGACCCGGCGTATTATCTGTAAAGCCCCCAGATCCTGGACGATAAAGGCGTCAACTCCGGCATCAGCCGCTTTTGCTATGTAGTTCGCAAAGTCCGCAGATTCGTCGTCGGAGATCAGCGTGTTCACCGCAAGATAGAGCTTTGCGTCGTGGCTATGGCACAGGAATGCCGCTTCTCTCAGCTCATCGTCCCCGAAATTAGCCGCGCTGTTCCGCGCCGAGTATTTTTTCCCTCCCAGATAGACCGCGTCTGCACCTGTGCGAAGAGCGGCGGTCAGAGCCTCCATACTACCGGCAGGAGCGAGAATCTCGGGATGCTTCATCAGATGCTGTCCTTGAGCTGTTTTAGCTTCACCATATTTTCCAACTGGACTATCTTGGCTTTCAGAGCCTCGATCTCCTTTGCGGCAGAATCACGCTCGATGCGGCTCTTTCCGGCTTCGTCCACGTATTCCTTTGTTTGCGTGCGGATGCTCTCAAGCCGCTGATTCGCCTTATTCAGATCGTCCAGCACGCTGAGGGCGACCATGATAGCCGCCGTATACGGGGATGTTCCGCTGCCGGAGTTCATATGATCGTTGATCTTCGACTCCAGCAGCCGTGCCAGAGCGAAAACGTAGTTTGGTGATTCGGCAGTTCTCAGTTTGTACTCCTTGCCGCAGATTATAACCTTTACATCGTTAAGCATTTTTGTTGTTCCTTTCTTCTTATCTATTTTATGAAAGCTTTTCCAGTATCATTTTTGCGATCTTATAGGCATCTCCGCAGCCCAGTGTTATCACCAGATCGCCGGGCTGGGCGTTTTCGCAGACATAGTCGCATATCTGCCGGAAGTTGAAATACTTTCTCTCGTCTGTCCACTCCTCATCCTCATTCTGGGGAAACCACACGCAGCCGGGGATCTTCTCCGCCAGGTGACGGGTAAAAATGCCGTATGTGTTCTTTTCGCGGCTTCCCATGATATCCGTGAGGAGGGCGGTGTCCGGGATCTGCAATACTCTTGCAAAGTCGTCCAGCAGCATACTTGTCCTGCTGAAAGTGAACGGCTGGAAGATCGCCCATACCTTGCGGAAATTCATTTCCATAGCCGCTGTAAGGGTAGCTTCAAGCTCAGTCGGGTGATGAGCGTAGTCGTCCACCACAGTGATACCGTTGACTTCACCGAGCTTCTCAAAGCGTCGCTTTGCACCGCGGAAATCCTCCAGACCCTTTGCAATGTGCTCAAACTCAACGCCGCAGTAGCGCGAGGCAGCAACAGCCGCCAGGGAGTTCAGCACATTGTGGATCCCGGCAACGTGAAGTGTGATAGTCCCCAGCTTTTCGCCGCGGTACATGGCGTCATAGGTTGTCAGCAGACCGTTGGGGTGGCAGATTTTTTCCGGGTAGTAGTCGCAGGAATTATCATTTCCGAAGGTGATGATCTCCTTGCCGGAAACGTCCTCCAGGGACTTCATGGAATTATCGTCAGAGCCGTTTACGATAATGCACTTTGAGGTGTTATCCGCAAATTTCCGGAATGACTTTATGATATTTTCAAGAGTTCCGAAGTAATCCAGGTGGTCGGCGTCGATGTTCAGGATAACGGAGATGTCGGGAGCAAATTTCAGGAAGTGATCCTGAAATTCGCAGGATTCGCAGACCAGAATATCGCTTTTTCCGGCAATTCCGCTTCCGCCGATGCAGGGCAGCTTTCCGCCGATATATGCGGAGAGGTCAACGCCGGCTGTATACATTATCTGGGTTATCATTGACGTTGTAGAGGTTTTGCCGTGCGTTCCGGAGACGCAGATCGCCCGGTCGTACCAGCTTGTGACGATTCCCAGCAGGTCGGCGCGCTCCAGAACAGGCACCCCGCTTTCAACGGCAGCTTTAAGCTCCGGATTATCCGCCATGATCGCGGCGGTATGGACGATCAGGTCTGCGCCCTGGATATTTTCCGCCCTCTGCCCGATGAAAACAGGGATACCCATGCTTCTTACGGCGTCGAGGGTCTCGGTTTCGTTATTGTCCGAGCCGGTGAGGTAATAGCCCTGACCGTGGAGTATCTGCGCCAGGGGATACATACCCGAGCCGCCGATGCCGATAAAGTGAATGTGTTTTTTTCCGTTCAAGATATTTTTATCCAAAATTTATCACCGTTCTTTGCAAGTAAATGATTTAACTGATAATTTAGCTATGATAACGCTATTCTATTATTATACTATATTTTTACAATTATTTCAATAGGGAAATTGCAATAATTTTGTCGTAACAGAGAAAAAATTATGTTTAGTTGTGAATTGTAATAAAAATTGCAGCCGATAACATCGGGTTTCCAAAGGGACAATGTCCCTTTGGCAGAGTCCAGAGGCAGCGCCTCTGGCAGGGTTTGGGGCAGCGCCCCATGTCGACCGCAGGTCGATAAACATCGGGTTTCCAAAGGGACAATGTCCCTTTGGCAGAGTCCAGAGGCAGCGCCTCTGGCAGGGTTTGGGA
>JAGBGT010000020.1 GCA_017935865.1 Ruminococcus sp.
GTTCCTCTATACAGATCATTTCATATTGTCCTCGTTCTTCTGTTTTTCTTGTCAGCATCTTTTCCACCTTCCCTTTTCTCTATTATACCATATCTTTGCAAAAAAGCCAAGCAAATGCTTGACTTTTTCGACAGACTGAACAGTCCACCGGACTGTTTTGGGATTCACCCCTTGCAGGGCGCCTAAAGTAAACGTCGACCTGCGGTCGACATGGGACTCCGTCCCATACCCTGCCAGAGGCGCTGCCTCTGGACCCTGCAAAAGGGGCATTGCCCCTTTTGAAACCCGATGTTGTCGGCTGCCCTAAACCCTGCCAAAGGGACTCCGTCCCTTTGGAATCCCGATTTTATCATCTGTCTGTTACAATTTCACCATGAGCATTCTCATCATCCATAATTATCTCCCCCACAGACGGCACGCGAATAGTTCCCGAAGCAGGATTTTTTATGCTGTCCACATGAGTTATAATATCCGCGTCCGCCTCAGACTTCTCAAAACTCAGATCTGCACCGGTCAGCTCGCAATTGACAAGTTTCAGATTCCGACAATAGCAAAAGGGCTGAGTTCCGCTGATCTTGCAGTTGATAAGAGTCAGACCGTCAGAGTACCACGCAAAATACTCACCCTTTATCACACTATCGCGGATAACTATATTTTTTCCATGCCAGAAAGCGTCCTTAGTATCAAAATTGCAACCGTCAAACTCGCCGTTATAGACGTACTGGAACGAATACTTACCATTCAATGTGACATTACTGAACCTCAAATTGCCGCTTCTCATCATGAAATACTCGCCGCTGACATCTGTGTCTTTCATAGTGATATTAGTGACCGACCAGCCGAACTCCGGCGATCGGATATCGCAGCCTGTGATCGTAATATTCGAGCATTCACGAAGCGCTTTTATCCCATAAAGCTTTGAATTGTTGATTTTTATGTATCTGGAATACCAGATCGCGGCTCTGCAAAGCCCGGTCATCTCGGTATCGGTAATTATCAGCCTGCTGATGTGCCAGAAAGGATATCTCAGATTGCAGAAGCATCCGTCTGCGAGCACCTCTTCGCTTTCTTTCAGCGCACTTTCACCGTCGGCAGGTCCGTCAAATGAACAATTCCGCAGGATAATCTCGCGGCTGCCGTAAAGAGCACGTTCCTGGTCAAAGGTTTTGTTCTCTATTATTTCCATGTCGATCCCCCGTTTATTATAATGTCCTCCGCTACGCAAAGCAGACCTGCCCGGAAATATCCGGACAGGTCTATTATAACAGTATTTCTCAAAATTGTCAACAAGGCTTAGAACCTGTCCATGTAGAAATTATGTGCGGATTTTCTATGTGGACAGATTCTTAGAGCCTTTGATCTCCACCGCACGCACTGTCACACGGCTCTGTCCGCCCAGAGTGCAGGTAAACAGCGTCAAGTCCCAGTTTTCGCCTGAGCCGAAATCCATCGCCTCGATGTCCCTGCCGTTTATCTCCTCAATCTGTACGATCTCATACTTCCGCACCGTTCCGTCAGCCGCAGTAAAATAGATCGTCTCGCCGCCGCTGTATTCCTTTAATCTGCCGAAATGGGAGTTGTAATTGTGAGCTGCCACAATGAGATCTCCGCCCCCGAGAGTTCCCTTGTAGCGGCAGGGCGAAATTTTCAGATCAGGATAGCTCCACTGACTCATGACAGGCAGCTCAATACCCAGATCAGGCAGCGTGATATAGCCGATATAGCCATTTTCGTCCACCATCATCGTTTCATCCTCCACAGGAATATCCTGTGCGGTCGTCTCCGTCTCGTACTCGGAAAACAGGTCGTTTTCCGGAAACGTAAATGCCGGCTGATCCGTGACAGCAGGCTCAGGTATCGCATCTTTCAGCTTTGTGAGAACCTCCTGCGCCGCCTCTCCGCTCTTTTTATTTTGCTGCGAGTTGTAGAAAACAAGGGACAACGCTGCGATCAGCAGCATTGCCCCAAGAATTATACAACACAATCCGTGTTTTTTATTCATCATTTATCTTCTTTCTTGTTGCTGATAACTATTCTCGAACCGACGCCCAAAAGGATCAGTCCCAGAAGCGCCATTACAGGAACAGGCCACCAGAGCTGCCCGGTCTGGGGAAGCTTATTCTCGCCCGTGGTCGTAGCCGCCGGTTTCCGGGTCGCAGCAGAGGTCACAGATGAGCTGGGAATAACAGTAGTGACTTTCGTTGCTGGCGTAGTTTCCTTACCCGTCGAAATGGTGGTAACATCAGATTCGTTCGCCACGCTGACCTTGGTAGTCACAACAGTGGTGGAGGTCGTTTCCGTTTCCAAAGATGTCGGGCCTTTATAAGTATTCACGACAACATACTGCCTGCCGTCGTCCCTGTAGATAACAGTGCATCCCTCGGGGATCTCTTTCTCGACGATACGCCAGTCGCAGGAAACATCGGCATCCCAGGAATACTTCCAGTCATTATCGACATTCAGCTCAACAGTATCATAAAGCTCCAGATCGGAATAGATCTCAACAAGGATCTTGTTCGGCTTCACCGGCATTGCCTGCTCATTTTCCCAGACTTTCATGACCTGATATCGTTCGTAGTATCCGTCCAGAGTACGGACAGAAGTCATTTTCGTATAAACAGTCATATCAGCCGTCTGAGAACTATCCATTACGATGATAGACGGCGAGGGCTTGAAAGTTTTATCCCCTGATTTGAATTTTTTTGAGGCAACAAGATAGACGCCGTCACGAACATCAGTGAAGGTGATCTCGCCGTTGGAATCGGTCATTTTCTTGTCATACTCCTTCTTATTGAGAAGAGCCATAGTCTCCAGCGTGGAAGCGGCATCGGAAAGAGCGGAGGCAGAATAATCCCCGAAAGAAACAGGGCAGTCTGCAAACTGATCTTCGAGAGTTATCTCCTTGCCGTCATAAGAACCGATGCGGTATATCCACCACATCATATCTGTAGGAATATTATTATTCGCCTTGCATATCAATTTCAGAGTCCCCGAGCCGTCCTCAGCGGAAACCGGCATAAAGCACCCAAGACAAAGGGTCAGCATCACGCACAGGGCACAGATGACTGAGCCTAATTTCTTACGCATCAAACTCACCTTTCCTTTCCAAAGTCAAATCAGCAGGTGGTCAAAGCACGGCAGATAAAGTAATGGTCACTCACCCTCCGCGCAGCTATTTCATATCAATATTATATCACTATTGCCTCAGAATGTCAATAGAAAACCACTGATTTTGTAGAAAATATGCAAAGGCATCCGGCTTTATTGTCTATATCGCATAGCAAAAGCGATATATCATTCATATCGTATGTATATGTGCAATATATTGGTATTTATTTTTAATTTTTTCTCAGCTATTGACAAACCGGAAATCATGTGATATAATAAACCCAGTTAAACCGTTGAAGCGGAGATAACGTCGATCATGCTTTCACAGAGAGCCCGCGGTGCTGAGAGTCGGGTAAAACACAGATCTTCAAATGGACCGCCGAGGGCGCAGGGAAATGCAGAGCCGATGTGTTTTGCAGAGTATTCTGCGACGTAGGATGTGCGTTAAGCGTCAGGGATATGATAGTATCCCGTAAAGTGCGCAGTTTCTGCGAATCAAGGTGGTACCACGGGTAAGCTTATTCGTCCTTGACAGATTTCGGAAGATCTCTGTCAGGGATTTTTTATTTTTACGGAGGTGCGTTTTATGAAGTTCATGCCCGATCTTAATACAGTTAAAAAGCTTTCAGAAGACGGAAAATATGATATCGTTCCTGTAAGCTGCGAGATCCTTTCCGACATCTGCACGCCTATAGAAGCAATGATGACGCTGAAAAATATTTCGACCCACTGTTATATGCTGGAATCCGTCGCGGAAAAGGAGAAGTGGGGACGCTACACTTTCCTGGGCTTCGACCCCAAAGCCCAGATAACGGCGGCAGGAAACAGGATAACAATGAGCGGCATCACCATGGAGACCGACGATCCAAGCGTTCAGATACGCCAGCTTCTTTCAAACTGGAGAAGCCCGAAATTCGACTATCTCCCGTCATTCACAGGGGGACTTGTGGGATATTTTTCCTACGATTTTCTCGCCTATGCCGAAAAATCTCTGCGTATGGATACGCCGGACACCGAAAATTTCAAGGACGTCGATCTGATGCTCTTCGATAAAGTCATCGCATTTGACAATTTCAGGCAGAAAATAATTCTCATCGCCAATATGTCCCTGGAAGATCCGGAATCCGGCTATAACAAAGCGAAAATGGATCTTATGCAGTTGGC
Organism: Ruminococcus sp.; assembly: GCA_017935865.1. GTDB lineage: Bacteria > Bacillota > Clostridia > Oscillospirales > Ruminococcaceae > Ruminococcus. The sequence continues at coordinate 4,273 of JAGBGT010000020.1, forward strand.
GGAGCTGCTGCGTCACGGTGAACGCCGCCGCGAGCCGGCAGGTCACCTTACCACGGAGGTTACTCCCCTATTTGATAAAGATGAATTCTGCACCATGGTAAATACGGCAAAGCGACACATCTATGAGGGCGACATTTTCCAGATAGTACTCTCAAACCGTCTCAGCGCAGGCTTTGAGGGAAGTCTTTTCAATACCTACCGCGTACTGCGTACTATAAATCCCTCGCCGTATATGTTCTATTTCTCCGGCACGGATGTGGAAATAGCGGGCGCTTCCCCGGAAACTCTCGTAAAATTGGAAAACGGCGTTCTCCACACATTTCCTCTCGCCGGCACTCGTCCCAGGGGCAGGACCGAAGCTGAGGATAAGGCTCTGGAGGAAGGGCTGCTGAAAGACGAAAAGGAGCTTTCGGAGCACAATATGCTGGTCGACCTTGGCAGGAACGACCTCGGAAAAATAAGCAGGTTCGGCAGCGTTCAGGTTGAAAAGCTCCACAGTATAGAGCGCTATTCCCACGTTATGCACATCGGCTCAACTGTCCGCGGAGAGATACGCGAAGAATTTGACGGACTGGACGCAGTCAGCGCAGTCCTCCCGGCTGGAACGCTGTCCGGCGCGCCTAAGATACGCGCCTGTCAGATCATTGCCGACCTGGAAAAGAACAAGCGCGGAATATACGGCGGAGCAATAGGCTACATCGACTTTACAGGCAACCTTGATACCTGCATCGCCATCCGGATAGCCTACAAAAAGAACGGCAAGGTTTTTGTCCGCAGCGGTGCAGGGATCGTCGCTGACTCCGTTCCGGAGAACGAATATCAGGAGTGCATAAACAAGGCGGCGGCAGTCGTCAACGCGTTGAAAATGGCAGAGGAGGCGGACATATGATCCTTCTTATAGACAACTACGACAGCTTTTCATATAATCTGTTTCAGCTCATCGGCGAGCTGGAGCCGGATATAAAAGTTATAAGAAACGACGAAATGACCGTGGAGGAAATAAGAAAGCTTGCTCCCGATAAGATCATTATTTCTCCCGGCCCGGGCAGACCGGAGGATGCCGGAATTATCGTCGAAGCCGCTAAAACAGTCTGCCAGGAGATACCGACCCTGGGAGTATGCCTCGGTCATCAGGCTATCTGCGCGGCATACGGGGCAACTATTACCTACGCGAAAAAGCTGATGCACGGCAAGCAGTCCGTGATCTCCCTTACGAGGGACTGCCCCGTCTTCAAGGGGATTCCCGAAAATGCGCCGGTAGCGCGTTATCACTCCCTTGCCGCCGACCCGGACACTGTTCCCGACTGCTTCGAGGTCACGGCGGTGGCGGACGACGGTGAGATAATGGCGGTTCAGCACAGAGACTACAAGATATACGGCGTTCAGTTCCACCCGGAATCCATTATGACTCCGGACGGAAGAGCTATGCTGAGAAATTTCATAGAATTATAATGGGAGGAAACCAAGATGATCAAGGAAGCAATTGTTAAGATCGTAGATAAGCAGGATCTGACATATGACGAGGCTTATCAGGTAATGGCGGAAATAATGAGCGGCGAGACGACGCCTACTCAGAATGCCGCTTTTCTGGCGGCTCTGTCAGCAAAAAGCGCCAAGGCTGAGACTATCGACGAAATAACCGGATGTGCGGCGGCAATGCGTGATGCGGCTTTAAAATTCGAGAACGACATGGATCTGCTGGAGATTGTGGGAACAGGCGGCGACAACGCTCACAGCTTCAACATTTCCACAACCTCAGCCATGGTAATTGCCTCCTCCGGAGTTCAGGTCGCAAAGCACGGCAATAGAGCCGCTTCCTCCCTTTCCGGAACGGCAGACTGTCTGGAGGCTCTCGGCGTGAATATTGATCTCGATCCGGAAAAGTGCCGCGAAATGCTGAAAAAAACCGGATTCTGCTTCTTTTTCGCACAGAAGTACCACACCTCCATGAAGTATGTCGGCGGCATCAGAAAGGAGCTGGGCATCAGGACTGTTTTCAACATCCTCGGACCGCTCACCAACCCTGCATCTCCAAAGCACCACCTGCTTGGCGTTTACGACTCATCCCTCATTGAGACCGTTGCACAGGTTCTCATGAAGCTTGGCTCTGAGAGCGGAATGGTGGTTTACGGAAAGGATAAGCTGGATGAAATTTCCCTCAGCGCCCCCACGATAATTTGCGAATACCAAAACGGCTGGCTGAAAAATTATGAGATAACTCCGGAGCAGTTTGGATTTGAGCGGTGCACCAAGGACGACCTCCTCGGCGGAACTCCACAGGAAAACGCCGCTGTCACCAAAGGAATCCTCAGCGGCGAGATACAGGGTCACAAGAGAAATACAGTTCTCCTCAATGCGGGCGCTGCCATCTACTGCGGCGGCAAGGCTGATTCCTTTGAGGCAGGCGTAAAGCTGGCGGCTGAGCTTATCGACAGCGGCAAAGCCCTCGAAACGCTGAAAAATGTCATCGCCGTTTCAAATAGCTGAGGTGAAATATGACTATTCTTGATAAACTGGCGGAGCACGCCCGGGAACGCGTTGCCGAGGCAAAAAACCGTATTCCCTATGAGGACTTAAAACAGCGCGCTCTTGATCTTCCCAAAGGCTGCTTTGAATTTGAAAAAGCCCTGAAAAAGCCCGATATCGCTTTTATCTGCGAGTGCAAGAAGGCGTCTCCCTCCAAGGGAATTATTGCTGAGGATTTCCCCTATCTGCAAATTGCAAAGGACTACGAAAAAGCCGGCGCCGACTGCATCTCAGTGCTGACAGAACCGAAATGGTTTCTCGGCAGCGGAAAATATCTCCGTGAGATAGCGGAAAACGTAAGCATTCCCTGCATCCGCAAGGATTTTACCGTCGACGACTATATGATCTACGAGGCAAAGCTCATGGGCGCAAAGGCAGTCCTGCTGATCTGCTCCATCAGCTCAGCCAGGGAGATCGCCTCTTATATCAATGTCTGCGACGAGCTGGGCATCTCGGCTCTGGTGGAGGCTCACGACGAGGAGGAAGTAAAAGCCGCCGTGGACTGCGGTGCGCGGCTTATCGGCGTAAACAACCGGAATCTCAAGGATTTCTCGGTGGATACCGCAAACAGCCGCCGTCTCCGGGAGCTTGTTCCGGATGATGTAATTTTCGTCTCCGAAAGCGGCGTCAGAACGGCAGAGGACATCCGGCTGCTCCGGGAATCCGGAGTCAACGCCGTGCTCATCGGCGAAACGCTTATGCGTGCGGAGGATAAGTCTTCCAAGCTTGCCGAACTGCGGGGTACGGTATGACGAAAATTAAAATGTGCGGGATCCGGCGGAGAGAGGATATCGAGTTCGCCAACGCCCTGCTGCCGGAATATATCGGATATGTGTTCGCGAAAAAGAGCAGGCGCTATATATCTCCCCGGGACGCCTCGGAGCTGACGAAGCGGCTGGACGGCAGGATAATCCCCGTAGGAGTTTTCGTGAATGAACCTGTTGAAAACGTCATTTCCGCAGTCAGGTCGGGAATCATAAAGATCGCCCAGCTCCACGGCAGCGAGGACGAGGCGTATATAAATCATCTCCACAGCGAGGGCATAACGGTGATAAAGGCGTTTATCGTTAAGTCGGCAGAGGATATCGCGGCAGCCGAAAGCTCCGCGGCAGACTTCATCCTCCTCGACGCCGGAATGGGCGACGGAAAAAAATTCGACCATGAGCTGCTGAAAGGTATTTCCCGACAGTATTTCCTCGCCGGCGGACTGACTCCCGAAAACGCTGCCGATGCCGCCAGGGTCAAACCGTACTGCCTTGACGTAAGCTCCGGCATCGAGACCGACGGCTTCAAGGACTTTGAAAAAATGGACGGATTCACCAGAGCAGTAAGAAATATGAAAGGATAAAATATTATGTCAGGATCAAAAGGACGTTTCGGCGTACACGGAGGACAATATATCCCGGAAACGCTTATGAACGCTATAATCGAGCTTGAAGAAGCCTATAACAGATACAAAAACGACCCGGAATTTAACCGCGAGCTGACTCAGCTACTGGACGAATATGCCGGCAGACCGTCACGCCTCTACTACGCGGAAAAGCTGACAAAGGAGCTGGGCGGCGCGAAGATCTACCTGAAACGCGAAGATCTGAACCACACCGGCTCGCACAAAATAAACAATGTGCTGGGACAGGCACTTCTCGCAAAGAAAATGGGAAAAACGCGTCTTATCGCAGAAACAGGCGCAGGTCAGCACGGCGTTGCCACAGCTACCGCCGCCGCTCTGCTGGGCATGGAATGCGTGGTTTTCATGGGCGAAGAGGACACTAAGCGTCAGGCGCTCAATGTGTACAGAATGAAGCTGCTCGGCTCGGAGGTCATCCCGGTAAAAACCGGCACGGCGACCCTGAAAGACGCTGTTTCGGAGGCAATGCGCGAATGGACAAACCGCATAAGCGACACCCACTACTGTCTTGGCTCGGTAATGGGACCGCATCCGTTCCCTACCATCGTCCGCGATTTCCAGGCGGTTATTTCCCGTGAGTCCCGTGCTCAGATACTGGAAAAGGAGGGAAAACTTCCCGATGCCGTTATCGCCTGCGTAGGCGGAGGCTCTAATGCTATCGGCAGCTTCTACCACTACATTCCCGACGAGGGCGTGCGTCTTATCGGCTGCGAGGCTGCCGGAAGAGGCATAGATACATTTGAAACGGCGGCAACTGTAAACACCGGAAAAATCGGCATCTTCCACGGCATGAAGTCCTATTTCTGCCAGGATGAATACGGTCAGATCGCCCCTGTTTATTCCATTTCCGCCGGACTCGATTATCCCGGCGTAGGTCCGGAGCACGCCTACCTCCACGACATTGGACGTGCGGAATATGTTCCGGTGACTGACGACGAAGCTGTAAATGCTTTCGAGTATCTTTCAAGAGTTGAGGGGATAATACCTGCCATCGAGTCGGCACACGCTGTGGCATACGCCATGAAGCTTGCTCCTCAGATGGAAAAGGACAAGATAATCATTATCACTGTGTCCGGCAGAGGTGACAAGGACTGCGCTGCCATTGCACGCTACAGAGGAGAGGAAATTTATGAGTAAAATAGCTGATGCCTTTAAGAACGGAAAGGCATTCATACCGTTCATTACCTGCGGAGACCCGGATCTGGAGACCACAGCAAAAATCGTTCGTGCATCTGTTGAAAACGGTGCTGATCTTATCGAGCTTGGCATCCCCTTTTCCGACCCTACGGCTGAGGGCCCGGTTATCCAGGGTGCAAATATACGCGCTCTTGCCGGCGGCGTTACAACCGACAAGGTTTTCGGTCTTGTAGAAGAGCTGCGCCGGGACGTGAAGATACCTCTGGTTTTCATGACATATGCAAATGTGGTGTTCTCTTACGGCGCGGAACGTTTCATGGCAAAATGCAGTGAAACCGGCATTGACGGCGTAATTCTCCCCGATATGCCGTTTGAGGAGAAAGGCGAATTTTCCGTGGAAGCAAAAAAATACGGCATAGACCTGATCTCCCTCATTGCGCCAACTTCGGCAGACAGAGTTTCCATGATTGCAAGAGAAGCGGAGGGATTCATTTACATCGTTTCAAGCCTGGGAGTTACCGGCGTAAGGAGCGAGATCAGGACTGATCTGAGCGATATTGTCAGAATGATACGCGATAATACAGATGTCCCCTGCGCCGTCGGATTCGGAATTTCCAGACCGGAGCAGGCGAAGAAAATGGCTGAGATCTCCGACGGTGCGATCGTCGGCTCGGCGATAATACGGATCATGGAGCAGTACGGCAGGGAAGCAGCGCCGTATGTTGGCGAATATGTTAAATCAATGAAGGACGCAATCAGATAAACACCGGGATTCCAAAGGAACGGAGTCCCATATCGACCGCAGGTCGACAAACACCGGGTTTCAAAAGGGGCAATGCCCCGTTTGCAGAGTCCAGAGGCAGCGCATCTGGCAGGGCATGGAACGGAGTCCCATATCGACCGCAGGTCGATGTTTGCTTTA
>JAGBGT010000021.1 GCA_017935865.1 Ruminococcus sp.
AACGCCCTCTCTTGCAGGGCGCACTACGTGCCGTCCCCTTTGTCGCTTCGCGACATTTCCCCACCCCGTGGGGAATCACCTCTTTTCCAACAGTCCACTGGACTGTTGGAAAATTCACCCTTTGCGGAGCGCCTGAAGGCTGCGTCGACCTGCGGTCGACCTTGGGGCGCTGCCCCAAACCCTGCCAGAGGCGCTGCCTCTGGACTCTGCAAAAGGGGCATTGCCCCTTTTGAAACCCGATGTTTATCGACCTCCGGTCGATACTAAAAGTCTGCCCTGAAATGTATTCCGCTCCGCCATTGCTTTATCAATTCCACCCAGCACTGCAATCTTATCGGCGCTCCACAGCGGCGCGATAAGCTTCAATCTGTCGCCGTCGCCGGTGATGCGTTCAATTACCGTCTCCCCGGGAAGTGTCTCCAACTGGCGGACAATTATATCAATGTACTCATCCCGGCTCAGCAGAGCTACTTCGCCTCTCGCAAACATCTCCGCCAGCCGCGTTCCCCTTATGACGTGGAGCATTTGCAGCTTGACCGCGTCCGGACGGAGCTGTCCTGCCTGCCGCGCGGTCTCTTTCATCATCTCCGGTGTCTCTCCCGGCAGTCCGTTTATTATGTGGAGGCATACCCTGATACCGCGATTTTTCAGCTTAAAATAGCCTTTTTTGAACTCCTCATGGGAGTAGCCGCGGTTTATGATGCTCAGCGTTTTCTCGTGGACGGACTGCATCCCCAGCTCCACTGTCAGGAGCGTTTTTTTGTTCAGCTCCGAAAGCAGGTCGAGCACGTCCTCCGGAAGACAGTCGGCGCGCGTGCCGATAGAAAGTCCGCGCACGCCCGGAAATTCCAGCGCCTCTTCATAGATCTTCCGCAGCCTTTTCACCGGGGCATATGTATTGGTATTCGCCTGAAAATAGGCGATTATCGGCACTTTTCCGTTCTTGTGCGCGATGCGTTCAGACTCCAGTTCAAGCTGCTTGGAAATGCCCATTCTCTTTTGGGTGAAGTAGCCGCTGCCGCCGTCGCAGAAGATGCAGCCGCCTGTGCCGACGCTCCCGTCCACATTGGGGCAGGTGAATCCGCCGTCGATAACAGCCTTGTGGAGTTTTTCGCCATATACGGTCTTATAGTGGTAATTCAGGGTGTGGTAGCGTTTGTTGTCCAGGGAAAAAATAAAAGGATTTTTCATGTGCATCTCCGAAAAAACAGCACCGCATTTCTGCGATGCTGTAAATGTTATTCTTGTTCTGTGACCTGTATTCCAAGCACTTCCAGATTGGCATTGTCCACCACTGACGGACACTCGGACATAAGCTCGCTGGCATTCTGAACTTTCGGGAACGCCGTAACGTCACGGAGACTGTCGGCGCTGCACATGATCATTGCCAGACGGTCGAGACCGATTCCCATTCCGCCGTGAGGAGGCGCAGCATAGCGGTAGGCGTCTACCAGGAAGCCGAATTTCGCCTGAATTTCCTCGTCTGTCATGCCGAGAGCCTCAAACATCCGCTGCTGAAGCTCGAAATCCGTGATACGCATAGAGCCGCTGGAAAGCTCCGTTCCGTTGAGAACCAGATCCCACGCCTTTGCCCGGACGTTTGCCGGGTCGCTGTCCAGATAGTCCATGCACTCCTCCATGGGCATGGTGAATGGGTGATGCGCCGCGACCCAGGTGCTGTTGTCCTCGTCGTACTCAAAGAAAGGCATTTCTGTGATCCACAGGAAATTATACTTGCTGTCGTCGATGACGCCGAGCTTTTTGGCGCAGATAAGTCTCAGTGCGCCGAGAGTCGAAAGCACGGTTTTTGTTTTGTCGGCGCAGATGAGGACCAGGTCGCCCTGCTCGGCGTTTACAGCGGCGCAGATCTTTTCGAGGTCGCCCTCGCCCAGGAATTTCTTGAAGCTGCAATTCGGCTCGTCAGCCCAGCGTATGTAGGCGAGACCCTTTGCGCCGATTCCCTTGGCGTGGTCGACCAGCTTGTCGATTTCCTTGCGCGTATAGGCTGCCGCGCCGTTTTTCACATTTATCGCACGCACAGAGCCGCCGGACTCCACCGCGCTCTTGAAAACAACAAAGTCGATGTCCTTTACGGCGTCGGTGATGTCGTTGATCTCGAAGCCGAATCTGGTGTCGGGCTTGTCCGAGCCGTAGCGGTTCATGGCGTCCGCAAAGGTCATCCGCGGCAGGGGGAGGGGAATCTCCACGCCCATAACCTCCTTGAAAACGCGCTGGATGAAGCCCTCAACGCAGCTCTGGATATCCTCAGCCTCAACGAAGGACATCTCCAGGTCTATCTGGGTGAACTCCGGCTGTCTGTCGGCGCGGAGGTCCTCATCGCGGAAGCAGCGTGCGAGCTGGATATATCTGTCGTAGCCGGCGATCATCAGTAGCTGCTTGTAGATCTGGGGTGACTGGGGCAGGGCGTAGAATTTGCCGGGGTGTACCCGGGACGGGATGAGGTAGTCCCGCGCGCCCTCCGGAGTGGATTTCATCATCATGGGAGTTTCGATCTCCAGGAAGCCGTTTTCGTAGAAGTATTCCCGGGTGACGCGAGCGATCTCGTGCCGTCTGATTATATTCTGCTGGAGCGGCTCGCGGCGGAGATCAAGATAGCGGTATTTCAGGCGCAGTTCCTCGTTTACTTTTGTCTCAGCGGTGATCTCAAAGGGCGGAGTCTGAGCCTTTGACAGGATGCGCAGGTCGGTGACGAAGATCTCCACATTGCCTGTTTTCAGCTTGTCGTTTTTGCTTTCACGCTCTATGACCGTGCCCTTTGCCATGAGAACGTACTCGCTCTTGCAGGAGGAAGCCTTCTCGAAAACGGCGGCGTCGGTTTTGTCGTTGAATGCCAGTTGGACAACGCCTGTTCTGTCGCGGAGGACAATAAAGATCACGCCTCCCTTATCGCGCACGCGCTCGGCAAAGCCGCCTACAACGACCTCCTGACCGATCTCGGTGACCTCTCCGCAGTAATGTGTCCTTTTCAGACCTTTCATAGAATCTGCCATTTTAATTCTCTCCTCCGTTAAATGAAAACAGCGGACCGGTTTTGTCCTCGATATCAAGCTGCTGCATCACTTTATTGAAATAAAGCTCCTCAAAATTCAGAGCAAATTTATCGTCCAGGGCAAGCTCTGTCTCGTCGCCCTTTTCCATTTCTTTCAGGCGTATCTTTCCGCTTTCCAGCTCATTATCGCCGAGAACAACGGTAAATGCCGCGCCTATCTTGTTGGCGTACTTCATCTGCGCCTTGAGACCTCTGCCCATCATGTCGAACTCCGCAAAATAGCCGTAGCTGCGGAGTATTCCGGAAAGCTCCATAGCCTTTTCCAGGGCGTTCTCACCCATGGTCGCGAAGTAGATGTCGCACTTTTTCTCCGGCAGGAAGTCGCAGCCCTGCTTTTCCATGACCAGCAGAAGCCGTTCCAGACCCATTGCGAAGCCCAGGGCAGGGGTGTGCTGACCGCCAAGCTGTTCGATAAGACCGTCATAACGTCCGCCGCCGCAGACAGTTCCCTGAGCGCCGATCTCGGTGGTGACGAACTCGAAAACCGTTTTGGTATAGTAATCCAGTCCGCGGACAATGCGCGGATTTACCCGGAACTCAATGCCAAGCTTGGTCAGATATTTTTTCAGGCTCTCGAAGTGACTGCTGCAATCGTCGCAGAGATAGTCGATGATGACCGGGGCATCCTTGCCGATCTCCTGGCATATAGGGCTTTTGCAGTCCAGGATGCGCATGGGATTTTTGACAAGACGCTCGCGGCAGGTATCGCACAGCTCGTCCTGGCGCGCCTCGAAATATCCGCGCAGAGCCTCGTGATACTTGGCGCGGCAGGTGGGACAGCCGATGGAGTTGATATACAGCATGATATTCTTGATGCCCAGCCGCTGGAGAATGGTATTCGCCAGGGATATCACCTCGGCGTCGGCGGCAGGAGACGGACTTCCAGCCATTTCCACGCCGAACTGGTGGAACTCACGGAGTCTGCCTGCCTGGGGTCTTTCGTGCCGGAAGCAGGACAGGATGTAGAAAACGCGCTGTGGGAGCGCCTCGTTGAGCAGACCGTTCTGGAGCATGGCGCGGATAGTTCCGGCAGTACCCTCGGGGCGGAGCGTGAACTTGGACTCCTTCGCCATGACCGTGTACATTTCCTTTTGCACAACGTCGGTGGTCTCGCCGACGGAGCGGAGGAACAGGTCGGTGCTCTCGAAGGTGGGGATCCTTATTTCCCCGAAGCCGAAAGAAGCCGCCACATCCCGTACTATTTTTTCAACGGTGTGCCATTTGTGGACATTTTTTGGCAGAACATCCTCTGTGCCGTTGGGACGCTTTATATTCAAAGCCATAAAATCAACCTTTCTTATGGAATCGCTGATAAACTCACGCCTGACGGCTTTTTTCGCCATCCGGATGCAGATCAAACCGGCTTTTCCATTATATTACATGAAAATTCTCCCTTTTTCAGGGAGAATTATTTTTTGCCCTGTGTCCGGGCGGAAAAATGCAGATCAGATAGAAACGTTGCCTGCCTCGCGCCAGTCCAGGTCGCCTCTTTCGAGAGCGAGGATGAGAGCCTCCGCTGTTGCGATATTCGTGGCAACGGGAACGTTGTGAACGTCGCAGAGCCTCAGCAGGTCGATATCATTTGCGTCCGTAGACTTAGGATTGATAGGATCTCTGAAAAACAGCAGAACATCCACCTCGTTGCAGGAAAGAAGCGCAAGGATCTGTTCAGCGCCGCCTTTTCCGCTTAAATAGCGCTTTATCGGGAGACCGGTAGCCTCACTTACCTGTTTTCCGGTGGTATTGGTTGCGATCAGTGAGTGTTTAGAGAGAATGCCGCAGTATGCGCTGCAAAACTGCACCATAAGTTCCTTTTTTGCGTCGTGAGCAATTATTGCGATCTTCATTATTTTTTCCTTTCCCCGCGCTGCGGAATTATTTTCATGAAGTTTTAACAGTCAGCGGCACGAATTCTCCGCCGAGACGCTTGGAGATCGCGTCAAAGGCTTTCAGTGCGGCTGAATCGGTAGGAATGGGAGTTCCCTTTCCTGTTGCCACTGTCATCTTGAAATCGTCAGGGATAACGCCGATAAGCTGAACGCCGATCTTATCTATGATCTCGTCCAGATTGTTTACCAGTGATTCTCCGATGACCTTTTTGCTTATCTTATTTATGATAAGGCGCTGGCTCTTGTTTCCTCTGTTGTAGAACTCGTCGGACATCAGGCTTGCATCGCGGATGCAGACGGGATCGGGAGTTGAAACGACCAGGATAAGGTTAGCCTGCTCTACGATATCGAAAACGTGGGAGCTGATGCCCGCGCCGGTGTCGATGATGATATATTCAAAGTATTTTTTTACCGAGCGGCAGATATCGACGATCTGCTCGGCGGTAACGGTGGTGAGGGTCTTAGGTGCGCAGAGAATGCTGAGGTTTGAAGCCATAGGCACCTGAGCGACAGCCTCCAGAGCCGTTTTGCTGCCTTTAAGTACGTCGCCCAGGTCGTATTTGATATCGTTATCGAGACCAAACATAATATCCAGGCAGCGGAGACCGAAGTCAAGCTCTATGAGAAGAGTTCTGTGACCCTGTTTAGCGAGAGTATATCCGAGACCGGCGCAGACTGTAGATTTTCCTGTTCCGCCCTTTCCGGATGTTACAGCAATTATTTTCGACATATTTTTTCCTTTCAGAGCCTTGGCAACACCGCACAGACTCGCATCATAAAATATTATAACTCTGATACATATTATATCACAAAAACGATCATTTGTCAAAGAACTTTTTTGTATGCAACGTAAAATTGTGCAGTTCAATACTTTTTGCATGCTTCATTTGTGCATATTGACTAAATATATTCTGCTTCTGTCACGAGGCGAATTGGCTGTTGTAGAGACGGGCGTAGAAGCCGTCCTGCTTCATCAGGCTGCTGTGGCTGCCCTGCTCCACGATATTTCCGTTTTTCAGGACGAGTATCACGTCGGAGTTTTTTATGGTGGACAGGCGGTGGGCGATAATGAAGCTGGTTTTTCCTTCCATGAGCTTGATAAACGCCCTCTGTATGCGGTGCTCCGTCCGCAGGTCAATGGAGCTGGTGGCTTCGTCAAGTATCAGCATGGGCGGATTCATCAGCATTATTCTCGCGATGCAGATAAGCTGCTTCTGTCCCTGGGAGAGTCCGCTGTCCTCGGAGATAACGGTGTCGTAGCCCTTTGGCAGGCGCTTGATAAAGCCGTGGGCGTGGACTGACTTGGCGGCGGCGATTATTTCCTCCATGCTTGCGCCGTCCCTGCCGTAGCTGATGTTTTCCGCAACAGTGCCGGTGAATACCCAGGTCTCCTGCAAAACCATTCCGAAGCTGCTGCGGAGGCTGTCCCGGGTGATATCGCTGATATTTTTTCCCGAAATGAGTATCCTGCCCTTTTCGATGTCATAAAACCTCAGAAGCAGATTGATGATCGTTGATTTTCCGCAGCCTGTAGGCCCGACGATCGCGATGCGCTGACCAGGCTTCACATCCAGGCTGAAATCCTGTATCAGCCTGACTTTCGGGTCGTAGGAGAAAAAGACGTTCTCGAAGGTCACTGCTCCGGAGCAGTTTTCCAGCACGGCTTTTCCGGAATCGTCGCTGACTTCCTCCTCGTCCAGGACGCTGAAAACGCGCTGCGCCGAGGCGACGGCATTTTGCAGCTCCGCGAAAACGCCGGAGATCTCGTTGAACGGCTTGGTGTACTGATTGGAGTACGCCAGAAAGCTGGAGAGATTTCCCACAGTCATCCTGCCCACAAAGGAAAGCGAACCCACAGCTCCCAGAGAGCCCATAAGTCCCACCGCCGCGTAGATGAGACCGTTTACAAACCGGGTCGTAGGATTGGTCATGGAGCTGAAAAACGTCGCTTTTACGCCGATCTTCCCGTATTCGCTATTGATTTTCTCAAATCGCTCCTCTGCGCGGCTGTCGTAGACGAACGCCTTGACGATCTTCTGATTTCCAGCCATTTCCTCCGCGAAGCTTACCATTTCTCCGCGCATCTGCGACTGCCGGGCATATGAATTGTGAGTCGCCTTTGTGATCTTCGACGCCGCCAGAAATGACAATGGGGTCAGCAGAACGACTACTATAGCGATCTTGAAGTTAATGAACATCATGAAGATAAGCGTGCCAAGGATAGTTATTATTCCGCTGAAAAACTGGGTAAATCCCTGGAGCAGACCGTCGGAGATTATCTCAATGTCGTTTATCACTCGGCTTGTCAGCTCGCCCTTGGTGGTTCTGTCGATGAAGCGCAGAGGGACGCGCTCCAGCTTTGCGAATGCGTCGCTGCGGAGGTCGCGGACGGTTAGAAAGGCGAGCTTGTTGGTGCATAGGCTCATCAGCCACTGGAAAATTCCGCTGCCGATAACCATTGCCGCCAGTTCTGCGGCTATCTTCCCCAGTTCCGGAAAATCAACCAACCCTTTGCCCACACAGCAGTCCACCGCTTTGCCGATGAATACCGGCGCCGTCAGCGAAAGAGAGACTCCGATGACCGCGCATATCAGGGTAAGAATGAAGTATGCCATGTACGGTCTGGCGTATGAAAAAATTCTCTTCAATGTCACGAACATCTCAGTTCCCCTCCTTCTCATTCATTTGAGAGTCATATATTTCGCGGTAGACGCCGCAGCCGAGGAGCAGCTCTTCGTGAGTGCCGATGCCTGCGGGTTCGCCGTCGTCCATGACGATGATCTTGTCGGCGTCTTTGAGGGAGGTTGTCCGCTGTGAGATCATGATGACCGTAGTACCCTCCATATCCTCATTTATGGCTTTACGCAGCCGCAGATCTGTGGCGTAGTCCAGGGCGCTGGTGGAATCGTCCAGGATAATTATTTTCGGCGCACCCACAAGAGCACGGGCAATGGCGATACGCTGCTTCTGTCCGCCGGATAGATTTCTGCCTCCCTGAGCTATGAAAGTGTCCAGACCGTCCGGCATCTTCTCCACAAATTCCCACGCCTGAGCCGTTTTCAGAGCTGCGACTATCTCCTCGTCGGAGGCGTCCGCTTTCCGCCACCTCATATTCTCCCGGACTGTCCCGGTGAAGAGGACGGTTTTCTGCGGCACGAATCCGATCATGCTGCGGAGGACGTCCCTGTCCCAGTCCAGCACGTTTGCACCGTCCACCAGAACTTCTCCCTCCGTTGCCCGGTAGAAGCAGGGGATGAGGGCTGCCGCCGTGGATTTTCCGCTTCCCGTTCCGCCGATTATTCCCAGCATTTCGCCGGCTTTCAGCTCAAAGGAGAGACCGCGCACCGAGCTGTCTCCTGCGCCGTCATAGGCAAAGGAAACGTTCCGGAACTCGATGATGTTGACTCCTGAGCCGGAGGGGCTGAGGCTGCCGTTTTCCTCCGGCGGCAGGTCGAAAACCTCGCTGACACGGTTGGCGGAGGCGAAAGCCTTGGTAAATGTAACTATCAGATTGGCAAGAACTACCAGCGCCAGTAGTATCTGGGTCATGTAGTTGGTAAAGGCGGTCAGCTCGCCTTGGGTGAGGTTTCCGGCGTCGATGCGGACTCCTCCGAACCAGACGATGGCGACGATGCCCAGGTTCATTATCATGAATGCCGCCGGATTGAGTATGGCGGAGATCTTTCCCACGGCTATGGAGCTTTCGGCGATATCGTCCACCGCCGTGCCGAACTCACGTATTTCCTCCTGCTGCCGGGAAAAAGCGCGGATGACACGGGTTCCCTCGATATTCTCCCGGGTGAGGAGCGCGGCGCGGTCGAGGTTCTGCTGCGTCTTTTTGTACATGGGGACGGTCTTGCGCATTATCACGAAAATTATGGCGGAAATAAGCGGCGCGGCTATGAAGAATATCAGGGACAGCTTCACGTCGATAGTGACCGCCATGACCGCCGCTCCTATGACGAGAAAGGGCGCGCGGACGGCAAGGCGGATGAACATATTCACGCCGTTCTGGACGGTGTTTGTGTCGTTGGTCAGCCGGTTCACCAGGGACGCCGTTCCGATCTTGTCGACGCTGCTGTGGGACAGAGAGTTGATGTGGCTGTACATGGCGCGGCGCAGCTCCGTTCCGAATCCGTATGCGCACTTTGCCGCCAGGTACTGGCAGGTGAGGGCAAATCCCAGACCGCAGATGCCCAGAATGACGATAACTCCGCACATTTTCAGGATATACGCCGTGTCGCCGCCGGCTATTCCCTTGTCGATGATATTCGCCATGACAAAGGGGACTATCAGCTCGAAAATAGCCTCCAGGAGCTTGAAGAAAGGTCCGAAAATAAGCTCTTTTTTGTAGTTTTTCAAATATTTTAACAGCTTTTTCATATTTCACCTTGACACAAATTCAGCGGACTGTGACGTCCGCCGGGATTTTGTATTTTATATATCTGATTTAATAAGGGAACGCCCTCTCTTGCAGGGCGCACTACGTGCCGTCCCCTTTGTCGCTTCGCGACATTTCCCCACCCCGTGGGGAATCACCTCTTTCAAAACAGTCCACTGGACTGTTTGGAAATTCACCCTTTGCGGAGCGCCTGAAGGCATCATCGACCTGCGGTCGATATGGGGCGCTGCCCCAAACCCTGCCAGAGGCGCTGCCTCTGGACTCTGCAAAAGGGGCATTGCCCCTTTTGAAACCCGGTGTTATCAAAGTTCCACGCCGTTTTCCGTAAGAAGCGCCCTCGCGGACACGACCGAGTCAACGCCTGTGGGATTCTTTACAGGGGCAAATTCCCTGTTTCTCACTATCTCATAGGGCAGGCAGCTTCTGTTCATGTGTATCATGTCCAGGATAAGCGTCTCGAACTTGAAGCCGTTTGGCTTCTCCGGGCTTACCTGGCAGCCGTTTTCGTCGATGTGAGGTATCTTCTTTTCCACAATATGCACCGGCATCCTGCTGCTGTTGATCTCCACCAGTCTGTCCAGCCTGAACAGGTAATTCAGGATAACGCCGAATTTATATGCAAGCTCGCCGTTATCAAGACGCTGATTCGCCATTTCGTCCGTCAGCTCGTAGTATTCCACGATCGAGGGCATACCGTCCTCCAGACACATCGCCCCCACTCTTTCGTAAGGGTCGGCTTTCGCCACGCACTTGCTTCCGGACTCGCAGCCGGACTCGATAACCGCGCCGATGAACATGGGGTCGGCTATCTGCTGGAGCACGTTGTCCACCGCAAAGACGTTGAGCCACTCCACGCCCTGAGCTTTCAGCTTGTCCATAAGTCCCGACCGTACCAGAGAGGAGAACCAGCCGCCGTTGCCGTTGGGCGACGATGAGATGCGGCTTTTGCTTTCCATGAGTATCTTGCCGTTAAAGTCAACAGAGGGCGCCATGTCCTGGATGAAGAAGCTTACGTAGTCGCTGTTGTATCCGAAAAAGTCCTTCTCGCGGAAGAAATTAACCGTGTCCTCATTGTTTTTTTCGCTGGTCATGATGCAGAGGGGAATATAGCTGCCCGTCTCCTCAACGACTTTCATAAGGTTGTTTATAAGGCACTGGAAGATGAAAAGCTCCCTGTTTACGCCGATATTGAACATTCCCTTGGGCTTGTCGAAGCCAAGGCGCGTACCCTGACCGCCTGCCAGCAGAACGGCTGCGACCTTTCCGCTGCGTATGGCATCAACGCCGGTAGAGCGGTAGCTTTCGCTGTTCCGGGCGATGTCGTCCACGGTGACTGCGCCGAGAGGCTCGATCTTACCGCGCTGTGCCGAGAATCTGTTCTCCTCCTTGAGATTGTCCAGAAGCGAAAAATCGGTTCCCTCTATCTGGTCGAGGAGAGACTGTTTTTCGGTTTCGTCGAGTTCGTTATAATATTTAAGCAGATGAGACTGTCCCCAGTCCTCCAGCAGCTTTTTCGCTGATTCATAAGTCATGTTCCATACTCCTTCCGGCATACCGACATCGCTACACCATAATTTTAATAAGATCCTGTCCGGATTTGCCAGTTTTAATGTAAGTTATACAATCATTATATCACAAGCTTTACCTTTCGTCAAGGGCATTTTCCTGAAATTCCTTGGGTAACACCGCACAGAGCACGCCTGCGTCGTTTTTGTACAATCTGACGAAAAAATCGACTGCGCATCTGCCGCATAATCTTTGTGCGGTGTTGCCCTTGACATTGGCTGCCCGGGATGTTATAATTATCATAGACCATGCACAAAAAAACGATCCCATAAGCGGTGTCTTTCTGTGCTCATGGAATCGTTTTTCTATAAGATCATGTTTTCATTTCCGGTCAAGCCGGATCAATAGTTTATATACGTATTATATCGAAAAAATATGGCAAAGTCAATAATTTAATTGAAATTTGGCAAAAATCAACAGTTAGTCTTGCATAAATCTGTTGGGATTCACTAAAATCACCGAAAGGAATCATATGAAAAAGATAAAACAAATATCCGCCGGACTGCTGAGTCTGCTGCTCCTCAGCTCATGCTCCGTGCCGTGGAAAAGTGAAATGTCAGAGGAAAACGACCAGGTAAGCGAAAGCTCGGTCAGTGAAAGCCCGACCGACGAAAGCTCAGTCAGCAAAAGGGAAGAGTCCGGGAGTGCTGTGGTCGTCGAGCCTGAAACAGCCGCGCCCACCGAACCTGAGCCTGTGGAGCAGATCGACGGCATACCGCTGCTTTCGATCAACACCGTCAGCGATGACGCAAATGTTCTGGACTTTGTGACGGAAACTGTAAACCGTTCCGTGGCGCAGTCCATATCTTCCTGGACTCCCGGGTACAAGATGCCGCCCGAGCCGTATTACGAAAACTGCACATTTTCTTTCCGCGGAGGGGACGGCAGCCTGCTACTGGATAATGTGACAGGAAAGGCGAAAGTCCGCGGAAACTGGACGACCTCCTACGATAAGAAGCCCCTGCGGATAAAATTCGACGAGAAGCAGAGCATGGGCGGTCTGAATGGCGGCGAGCAGATGCGTAACTGGGTTCTGCTGGCGGAGTACAAGGACGGCTCGCTGCTGAGAAACAGGACTGCTCTTCAGATCTCCCGGGAAATTCTGGAGGAGGACGGTTTGTACGCCGCCGATTCACAGCTTGTGGAGGTGGAAATAAACGGCATTTACTGGGGGATCTATCTGCTTGCGGATTTTCAGCAGGTTCATGAGAACCGGGTGGATATCACTGAGCCGGAAAAGGGATATACAGGTCTGGACATCGGCTATTTTCTGGAGTTTGACGGCAATTTCGACGATGAGGACGCTCAGCACGGTTTTCATGTGGATTATGCCGGAAATGCGGCTCTTGTGCCGTTTGACGGCAATGACGGCGGCGGACGGACGATGAAATGCCTCCCCGAGGGTCGGGACTGGAAAGAGGACTTGGGAGTGACCATAAAGAGCGATATTTACACCGACGAGCAGCATGATTTTATTGCGTCTTACGTTAATAATGTTTACAATATAATGTACTACGCCGCCTATGAGGACAAGGCATATGTTTTTGACGAGACTTGCAGCAGTATCGCCGAGACCGACGATATCACGCCGGAACAGGCGGTGGAGGCTGTTGTGGACGTGCAGTCCCTGGCGGATATGTACATCATCAGCGAGCTGACCTGCGATGCGGATATTTACTGGTCCAGCTTTTTTATGGATGTGGATTTCGGCGCATCCGGCGACAAGAAGCTGCGGTTTGAAGCACCCTGGGATTTCGACTCCGCTATGGGCAACAAGGACAGATGCGCCGACGGAACGGGACTCTACGCCGCAAATATCGTCCCCGATGTAAACGGCGGTCCGGACGGCGGCGGAACGTATGAGACTATAAATCCATGGCTTGCCGTGCTGATGTACGAGGACTGGTATCAGGAGATCATCGCGGAAAAATGGACAAAGATCTACGACAGCGGCGTGTTCAGCCGTGCCTATGACCTGATCGCCTCGGAGACGGAGTTGTACAGGGACGGCATTGAGAGAAACTACGATAAGTGGGGAAATCTCGGCAGCAGGTCCGCTGTTGCCGGCGAGCTGTGCAGTGCGGCGAGATCATGCAAAACTCAACAGGAGGCTGCGGAGTACCTGGCAAGCTGGCTGGAGAGCAGGGTGGAATTTCTCAATGGGGTCTGGCACGAAAATTAGTTTTTGACTTATATTGGGAATCAAAGGGGATAAGGGGCAGCGCCCCAAGTCGGCGCAGCCGACAAAACCGGGTTTCCAAAGGGACATCGTCCCTTTGGCAGAGTCCAGAGGCGGCGCCTCTGGCAGGGTTTGGGGCAGCGCCCCAAATCGACCGCAGGTCGATGCAGCCTTTAGGCGCTCCGCAAAGGGTGAATTTCAAAACAGT
>JAGBGT010000022.1 GCA_017935865.1 Ruminococcus sp.
AACGCCCTCTCTTGCAGGGCGCACTACGTGCCGTCCCCTTTGTCGCTTCGCGACATTTCCCCACCCCGTGGGGAATCACCTCTTTTCCAACAGTCCACTGGACTGTTGGAAAATTCACCCTTTGCGGAGCGCCTGAAGGCTACATCGACCTGCAGTCGATTTGGGGCGCTGCCCCAAACCCTGCCAGAGGCGCCGCCTCTGGACTCTGCCAAAGGGACATTGTCCCTTTGGAAACCCGATGTTTGTCGACCTGCGGTCGATTTGGGACTTCATCCCTTTGGAAACTTAGTGCTTTTGGCTGTTATTTCTCGGCAAGCTCAGGAAGCTTTGAGATCACCTTTGCGTCCAGCTTCTGAACTGCAAGCGCGTCAAGAGCCGTAATGCCGCTTCCGGGTGCGTAGCAGTCCGCATTTACAGCCTCGGTAGCTGACAGCTTATATTTGTCGCCGTTTCCGATGTGCTGAAGGATCTTGGTCGCATCGGCAATATCAACAGTACCGTCGGAGTTTGCGTCTCCGTAGACGATCTCCTCACTGCCAGTTCCCGGCTGAGTCGTGGGCTTGTCAGGTGTACCGCTGTCAATATGACCGCAGACGATTCCTGCGCCGACAGTTGACATATATACCGTGCCAAATTCATTCATATCGCCGACCAGGAAGTTGCCGTTGCCTGTGCCGCCGTAGAGCTTGCTGGTGTTGATGCAGTCCCAGGTCTCGCCGCCGTCTGTGGAGCGATAGATACCCTCGGCATCGCTTTCGGAGGGCTTGCCGTACATATAAAGCGTATTCAGTCCGCCAGCCTTTTCCGGTGCGCCGTAGCCTACGGTCTTACAGTAAGATACGGTGTCGAGCTTGGTGATAGTTGCCTTGCCGTTCTTTACGGATGCGCGGTACATACCGTACCAGCCTCCGCCAAGGGCAAGCTCGCCCTCGCCGAGATAAGCGATCCTTCCGGCTGAGTCGCACTGGTCGTACATACAAACGTCGGTGGAGGTGAATGTCTTGCCTCCGTCTGTGCTGACGCAGAATTTGTACTGTGCATCCTCTGCGGTAGGTTCAGGCTTGGAGTAATGCCAGGATGAGTTGAAGTATGTTGCGTAGGCGTAGACAATATTGGAATCCTCCGGCTCGGACATGATAAATGTCGACTTTGAGCCGTACTGTGACGGGATTCCGGAGCAGCTATTCCATGAGCCGCCGAAATCGTCGGAGTAAGACACCTGACCGCTGTCAGCAGCCGAGCGGAATATCCTGTAGGTGTCGTCGTCGATCTTTGCAATAGCAGCCTTACCGCCCTCGCAGCCCGGAGTCTTCATTTGAATCCAGGTCTTTCCTGCATCCAGGCTGTAGAAAGCGCCGCCCTCATGCTCGGCGCAGCGAACCATAACGTTAGGATCCTGCGGACAGTATGCGATAGCGGAGGTTGAGCCTATATTAGGCTTATACTGCTCGCCGACCTTGTTGATATCTGTGTGGATATAGCCGTCGTAGTCGCCGATAGCGGAGTAATTCGCGCCTCCGGGAACGCTGGCGAAGTCGAGAGCAACGACCTCCTCGACGCCGTCGGGCTGGAAGTAGAACTGAACGCCCATCTCGTCCCAGACATTGTCGCAGGCGTAGACGCCGTTGCCCGATGTCATAAGGATTCTGTCGGGGTCTCTCGGGTCGAGGAGAATACCGCTTCCCCAGTGACACGCCTTGCCGTAGATCCAGTCATAGCCGTTGGTCTGCATAGGAAGCGATACGAATTCCTTATGTGAACCGTCGGCATCGTATATCGTATCGCCCTGACCGGGAGTTATATCCTGCCAGTTTGCACCGCCGTCAGTTGAGCGGAAGAAGTGGTCGCCCCAGGCAATTGAGTCCTCGGTCCATTCCTTCTCGAACCACTGATCAGACCACATACCGCAGGTTCTTGCCAGCAGCTTGTTGGGGTCGTCCTTGTCGGCTTCGATCATGCCTATGGCGTTTTTCAACTGGTCAAAGCAGGTGACTTTGCCGGTTTTTGTGTCATATTTATATGCGCCGCCTGCGGCTCCCGAAAAGGCAAGACCGGCAATGTATGTGAAGAAGATATTGCCGTTTCCGTCGTCAGTGATCGAGCAGGGATAATTTGCTGTAGGCAGATCCTCAGAAAGAACGGAGAACTTGTCGTCCTTTACGTTCGCCACGTGGATATTCGCCTCTCCTGTCACGGAAGTACCTACATAGACTTTGCCGCCGTAAATGTAGATGCAGCCGATACCGTTCTGCTGATTGTACTCCTTTGACGGCTCGGTGCCTCTTACCAGGTTTTCAGTCCACGAGGGATATTTTATCGCGCCGGTGAAAAGTCCCAGATCGTCGTAGCCTATAACGGGATTCCAGGTCTTGCCGCCGTCTGTGGACTTGATAAGCGCCGATTTGCCGGCAGTAACGTCGCCTCCGGCATAGATCGTGTCCGGGTTGTCGGGGTCGATAGCGATAGGCTCGATACATTCACGTCCGTCGCCGTTGCCGTGAACCTGGATGTGCTCGGTAACGTCGGACTGAGTAAAGGTCTTGCCGCCGTCGGTCGTCTTGAAGATAACTGTTCTTGCATCGGAGAAATAAGCGCATCCGCAGAGGAAGTAGACCGTGTTGTCGTCGGTGGGGTCGACAGCAATGCCCTTTACGGAGAGGAGTCCGCGGTCAGCCTCGTTGATAAATGCGAAGAGCTGTTCCCATTCCGAGGTTTCATAGTTCCACTTGTACGCGCCGCCTACGTCCGTGCGGAGGTACATTTCCTTCTGACCTGTAACAATACCGGAAACGAAGCCTGCGCCGCCTATTTTGACAGGCTCCCATTTCATGGCGTCTTCGATGTTCGCCGCTGCAGCCTGATCCAGTATCGGAAGGTTGTTTGTCTGTGCTATACAAACAGCGCCGAGACAGATGGCAAGAACGCCGGCAGCGGTCTTTTTCAGTAAATTCATTTGTGATTATCCTCCTGTTTTTTAATTAATTTATATATATTTAATATTAAATATATAATATTCACTAATAATATTTTACCACTATTCTATAAAAAAGTCAACTGATTTCAATATATAAAATAGTGATTTACTATATGAAATATTGTTTATGGCAGTACGGCACGCCTCGGTTTCCGGGGAGATATGCTGTTCAGGACAGTTTCACATATTCCTGCATGATCAGTAGCCATTTTTCAGCTTCCGCCATATAATGAAGAAAAAACAGATAGGAGTTTACTATGGATAAATTGAAAATACTTACAGCAGGAGGCGATTTGCGGCAGATCTACTGTGCAGATAAGCTTGCCGAAAAATATAAGAGCGACCTTGTGGGCTTTGACAGCGATTTTCTGCCGTATAAGCATCTTTTCGGCAGTCCCGGCGAGGAACTCCGGGAAATATACGACGCTCTCGTTCTTCCGGTCATGCCTCTTAACAGCGACGGAAACATAAATACGCCGTGCAGCCGGAATCCCTTGAAAATCGAGGATATCATTCCCTTGCTGAAAAAAGACGCGCTAATTTTCACCGGCAGAACCGACAGCCGCCTTGACGATTATTTTCCCGGAAACGACAAGATCGACTACATGAGCCGGGAGGAGCTTGCGCTGAACAACGCGATCCCCACGGCAGAGGGCGCGGTGAAGCTTGCTATGGAGAATCTTCCGGTAACGCTTAACGGTCTGCCTGTGCTCATAGTCGGGCTTGGACGCATCGGAACTGCTCTTGCGGAAATTCTGAAAGGCTTCGGAGCGGATGTGACTGCTGCGGTACGCAATGCTGCCGGAGCGGCGAAATCACGTATTCTTGGCATAAAATCGATATGCACCAAAGATATGGACGGCAGCTTCGGGCTTGTTTTCAACACTGTACCCAGCCAGATATTTGATGGGGCAAGGCTTGAGATGTTCCCCTGGGAAACACTTTTTATCGACCTTGCCTCGCGCCCCGGCGGATTTGACATGAATGCCGCCTCTATCCAAGGGAAAAAAGTTCTCTGGGCGCTGGGGATACCTGGGAAATCTGCGCCGGTAACTGCCGGAAAATATGTTGGCGAAACGGTAATCAATATTCTTGAGGAAAGGGGAGCTTGCCATGCCTGATCTTGACAGCCTGAAAGGAAAACGCATCGGTTTTGTCATGACCGGTTCATTCTGCACATTTGACCGCTGTTTCCGGCAGGTTCAGCGGCTTCGGGAGCTGGGCGCGGAAATTGTGCCGGTCATGTCGGAGAACGCAGCCGGGTTATCAACACGTTTCGGCTCAGATGTTGAAAATCTCCGCCGGCTGGAAGAACTTAGTGAAAACAGCGTTATAACGTCTATAGACGGCGCAGAGCCGATCGGCCC
Organism: Ruminococcus sp.; assembly: GCA_017935865.1. Classification (GTDB taxonomy): domain Bacteria; phylum Bacillota; class Clostridia; order Oscillospirales; family Ruminococcaceae; genus Ruminococcus. The sequence continues at coordinate 4,342 of JAGBGT010000022.1, forward strand.
GAAAGATATGACGGACATTATGATAGTCGCGCCGTGTACCTCCAATACTGCCGCTAAGCTTGCCAACGGCATAACCGATACTGCGGCGACAATGGCTGTAAAATCCCATTTGCGCAGCGGAAAACCAGTCGTTCTCGCAATAGCCAGCAATGACTCGCTTCTGGGGTCGGCTAAAAATATCGGGGAGCTTTTCAACCGCAAGAATTATTATTTTGTGCCGATGCTCCAGGACGACATTGAGAAAAAGCCGGCGTCACTTGTTGCGCAGTTTGAGATGATACCGGAGGCTGCCGCCGCTGCTTTGGATGGTATTCAGCTTCGCCCGATAATTTATGATTGACGGAAAAACACTGGGTTTCCAAAGGGACAATGTCCCTTTGGCAGAGTCCAGAGGCAGCGCCTCTGGCAGGGTTTGGGGCAGCGCCCCAAGGTCGACCGCAGGTCGACGTTTACTTTAGGCGCTCTGCAAGG
>JAGBGT010000023.1 GCA_017935865.1 Ruminococcus sp.
AACAAGAATTCGTAATGCGAATACTGCAAAGCACGCCACAGTTGACGTTCCCGCTTCAAATGTAAAGAAGGCCATTACACAGATCCTCGTAGACGAGGGCTATGTAAAGGGCTTCCAGGTAATTGAGGACGGAAAGCAGGGTGTTATTAGGATCACGCTTAAATACGGTGACAACAGATCACCCGTAATCACGGGACTCAGAAGAGTTTCCAAGCCCGGTCTGCGTATTTATTCAAGCTGCGCAGATATGCCCAAGGTAAGAAAGGGTCTGGGCATCGCAATCGTTTCCACATCAAAGGGTATCGTAACCGACAAGAAGGCTCGCGAGCTGAACGTCGGCGGAGAGGTACTCGCATACATCTGGTAAGGAGGAGCTATTATGTCAAGAATCGGCAGAATGCCCATTACAGTTCCTGCAGGTGTAGAGGTTAAGAACGACAATAACTGCATCACAGTAAAGGGACCCAAGGGCGAGCTTACAAAGAGCTTCAGCACAGAGCTGGGCATCGAGGTCGCAGAGGGCGTTATCACAGTAACACGTCCCAGCGACGACAAGAAGCACCGTTCACTTCACGGTCTTACAAGAACTCTCATCGCAAACATGGTTGAGGGTGTAACAAACGGATTTTCAAAGACTCTCGAGATCGAGGGTGTAGGTTATCGTGCTGCTAAGACAGGAAATCAGGTAAAGCTGAACCTCGGTTTCTCACACGATGTTATCGTTTCGGAGACGGATACTATCAAGCTTGAAGTTCCCGCTCCCAACAAGATCATCGTAAGCGGTATCGACAAGCAGGCTGTAGGTCAGTTTGCAGCCGAGATCCGTGAAAAGCGTCCTCCCGAGCCGTATAAGGGCAAGGGAATCAGATATGCCGGCGAGCGCATCATCCGCAAGGAAGGCAAGGCCGGTAAGGGCAAGAAGTAATTAAAAGGAGCAAATTGCTATGATAAAGAAATTTGACAGCAATAAGGCAAGATTAAAGAGACACAAGAGAGTCCGCAGCAAGATCTCCGGTACTCCTGAGTGCCCCCGTCTCAATGTTTTTCGTTCATCTAAGCACATTTATGCTCAGATCATCGACGACGTAAACGGAGTTACTCTTGCTTCCGCATCCAGCATGGATAAGGGCTTTGAAGGCAACGGCGGCAACACAGAGGGCGCTCGCAAGGTTGGCGAGATGATCGCTAAGAACGCCGCTGCAAAGGGTATCACCGAGGTCGTATTCGACAGAGGCGGCTACCTCTACCACGGAAGAGTCAAGGAACTCGCCGAGGGTGCCCGTGAAAACGGATTACAGTTCTAAGAGGGAGGTAAAACAATGGCTAATATTGAAACACAGGCTCCTGAGCTTCAGGAAAAGGTTGTTGCTATCAACAGAGTTTCCAAGACGGTTAAGGGCGGACGTATCATGAAGTTCTCGGCTCTCGTGGTTGTTGGTGACGGCAACGGAACTGTAGGCTTCGGTCTCGGCAAGTCCGGAGAAGTTCCGGACGCGATCCGCAAGGGTATTGAGGATGCTAAGAAGAATCTCTGCAAGATCTCACTCAAGGGAACAACTATCCCCCACGAAATCGTCGGCGCATTCGGCGCAGGCAGAGTTCTCATGAAGCCCGCTGCACCCGGTACCGGTGTTATCGCCGGCGGTCCTGTCCGTGCAGTCATCGAGGTTGCAGGCATCAAGGACATCAGAACTAAGTCTCTTCGTTCCAATAACCCCTGCAACGTAGTAAGAGCTACGATCAACGGTCTGAAGGCTTGCGTATCCGCAAAGGACGTAGCTGCCAAGAGAGGCAAGACTGTTAAGGAAATTTTAGGTTAAGGAGGACTTGACAATGGCTAAGAACATTAAGCTCGTTAAGAGCCTCATAAGCTGTAAGAAGGATCAGATCGCTACAGCTCAGGCGCTGGGTCTGAAGAAGGTCGGCGACGTAACAACTCAGCCTGACAACGCTGCAACTCAGGGCAAGATCAAGAAAATTTCACACCTCATCGAGGTTACAGAAGCGTAAGCAAGGAGGTGCAAACCATGAAAATACACGAATTAACACCCGCAGCCGATTCCAACAAGGCTGTAAAGCGCGTGGGAAGAGGCCACGGTTCCGGAAACGGAAAGACGGCAGGCAAGGGACATAAGGGTCAGAACGCCCGTTCCGGCGGCGGTGTAAGAATCGGCTTTGAGGGCGGTCAGATGCCTCTGGCAAGACGTATCCCTAAGAGAGGATTCAACAACATCTTCGCAACAAAGTATGCTATCGTAAATGTCGGAGACCTGAACAATCTGGAGAACGGCACTGTAGTTGATGCCGCACTTCTCAAGGCTCTCGGACTCATCAAGAAGGAGTACGACGGAGTTAAGGTTCTCGCGGGCGGCGAACTGACAGTTTCGCTCACCGTTAAGGCTGCAAAATTCTCTCAGAGTGCTGTGGAGAAGATAGAAAAGGCAGGCGGAAAGACAGAGGTGATGTAATGTGTTTCAGACACTGAAACGTGCTTGGAGCGTTCCGGAGATCCGGAAAAAGCTTCTTTACACATTACTCATGGTCATCATTTTCAGACTGGGAAGCGCTATCGCCGTTCCTTTCCTCGATACATCAGTCGTAAAGACATGGATGGACGACAAGGCTCAGGGCGGTAACTTCCTGGAATACCTGAATACAATTACCGGTGGCGCGCTTTCAAACGCAACAATATTCTCACTTTCGATCACTCCTTACATCAACGCATCTATCATCATGCAGTTGCTGACTTATGCTCTGCCGCCGCTGGAAAGATTGCAGAATGAAGGATTAGAGGGCAGAAAAAAGATCAATAAGATCACATCTGTAGTAGCTTTCGGACTTTCCATTTTTATGGGATTTGCATATTATCTGACCCTCAAGAGAATGACCACCGACACCGGCGGAGCAGCCGTCAAGTATTCGACGGGCTGGGAAGGCTGGTTTACAGGAATTATCATTGTTGCCTGCTTCGTTGCCGGTTCATGCTTCGTTGTGTGGATGGGCAACAGGATAAGCGAAAAGGGTATCGGCAACGGCGTTTCAATGCTCCTCTTTGCCGGTATCGCAGCAAGATTCCCCGTAGACCTGGGCAGACTCATCGGCTATACCGTTGATAACCCCTCAAAGTACCTCTTCGTAACTATCGGCTACTTTGTATTCATTATCCTGGAATTTGCGTTTATCGTATTCATGAACGAGTCCGAAAGACGTATTCCTATCCAGTATGCAAAGAGAGTAGTAGGAAGAAAACAGTACGGCGGACAGAAAACTCACATCCCGATAAAGGTAATGATGAGCGGCGTTATGCCTATCATCTTCGCAATGAGCTTTATGTCGCTGCCCCAGACACTGTCCCTTATTCCTTCTCTCCGTGAGAAGACTTCGGGCTTCTGGCCGCATTTCTTCAAATTCTTCAGCAATACAAGCTGGACGTACGCTCTGCTCTACTTCATACTCATAATCGCTTTCAACTATTTCTACGTATCTATCCAGTACAACCCCGTAGAGATCGCAAACAATCTTCGTCAGTCCAACGGCGGCATCCCCGGCATCAGACCCGGAAAGCCCACATCGGACTACATTCAGAAGGTTCTTTCAAAGATCGCTCTCGTCGGAGCTATCTTCCTGGGCATCATCGCAGTTATCCCGATCTTCTTCGGTATGGCTGATGAGAAGCTTGCTCACCTCTCAATGGGCGGTACTACAATACTCATCGCAGTAAGCGTTGCGCTTGAAACAACACGTACACTTGAATCTCAGCTTATGATGAGACACCACAAGGGCTTCCTGTCATAAGTTCAAAGGAGGATATAACATGAATCTCATCTTTTTAGGCGCTCCCGGCGCAGGTAAGGGTACACAGGCTGAGGTGGTTTCCGAGGCTCTGAATATCCCGCAGATCTCAACAGGCAACATTCTCCGCGAGGCTGCTAAGAACGGCACTGAGTACGGCATCAAGGCAAAGGCTGCTATGGATGCAGGCGCGCTTGTTTCCGATGACATCGTTATCGGTATCCTCAAAGAGAGGATCGCTGAGGATGACTGCCAGGCAGGCTTCATTCTTGACGGTTTTCCGAGAACTGTTCCTCAGGCTGAGGCTCTCGACGCTATGGGAATCAAGATCGACAAGGTCATCGAGATAAACGTTGCTGACGAGACTATCAAGCAGAGAGTATCAGGCAGACGTGTTTGCCAGGGCTGCGGCGCATCCTATCACATCCAGTATAAACCTTCCAAGGTCGAGGGCGTCTGCGACAAGTGCGGCGATGCAACTGTTATCCGCAAGGACGACCAGCCGGAAGTTGTTCTGGACAGACTGGCAACATACCACGAAAAGACAGCTCCTCTCAAGGACTACTATGCTGCACAGGGCAAGCTTGTGACAGTAGAGGGTCAGGAAGAGGTGGCTGACACCTCAAAGCTTACTCTTGCAGCAGTAGGAGTCAAGTAATGAGCATAACCATAAAATCACAGTCCGAATTAGCCATAATGCGTGAAGCAGGCAGAATCACCTGCGGCGCAATATGGTATGCGGGCGAGAGATTAAGGGCGGGAATGTCAACACTGGATGTTGATAAGCTGGTAGGCGAATATTTCAAGCGCCACGGCTGTAGATCCTGCTTCAAGGGTCTGTACGGATTTCCGGCGAATGCGTGTATCTCGGTAAACGAGGAGGTCATTCACGGGATCCCGAGGGCTGACCGCAGGCTTAAAGAAGGCGACATAGTAAGCATCGACACCGGAGCAGCGTACAAGGGCTTCAATGGCGACAGTTGCTGGACCTTCCCTGTGGGTAAGATTTCTGATGAAGCCAAGGCATTGCTTGAAGTCACCGAGAAGAGCCTGTACGAGGGCATCGCTCGGGCAAGAACCGGGGCAAGGATCGGAGATATTTCTCATGCTGTTGAAGAGTACTGCGCTTCACGCGGCTACGGAATCGTAAGAAATTACTGCGGCCACGGTATCGGCAGAGAGGTTCACGAATCGCCGGAGATACCGAACTGGGGACGTGCAGGTCACGGCCCGAGACTGGTGTCCGGTATGACAATATGCATCGAGCCTATGATAAATCAGAAGGGCGACGATGTTAAAACTCTCAAGGACGGCTGGACCGTGGTAACCAAGAATGGTTCGCTGTCAGCTCATTTCGAGCATATGATCGCAATAACTCCTGATGGTCCCGTAATATTGACCTGTCCCTGACGAATGGGGGATTATTGTGAAGCTTAAGATAGGCTCGGTCGTAAGAGCAACAGCCGGCAGAGACGGCGGCGCGCTTTTTGTTGTTACCGGCATTGACGGCAGCTTCTGTACCATTGCAGACGGCAAGAGCAGGAAGCTCGCAGCGCCAAAGCGAAAGAACAGAAGGCATATCGCTCTTACGAGCAGTGTGATTAATATTGAAGAAATAACTGATAAAAGGCTGAGGGCTCTCCTTCGGGAGCTCGGAGAGGCTGAGTAAGGAGGTTGTCCAAGTGTCCAAGGAAGATGTGATCGAGGTAGAGGGCGTCGTTACAGACGCACTGCCCAACGCAATGTTTAAGGTGCAGCTTGAAAACGGCCACGAGGTTCTGGCTCACGTTTCAGGCAAGCTCAGAATGAATTATATCAGAATCGTGCCCGGTGATAAGGTAAAGCTTGAAATGTCGCCCTATGACCTTTCAAAAGGCCGCATCACATGGCGTGTAAAGTAAAATCCGCTAAGGAGGTAATTTCAATGAAAGTAAGACCTTCAGTAAAACCTATTTGCGAAAAGTGCAAGGTTATCAAACGTAAAGGCAGAATCATGGTGATCTGCGAAAATCCGAAGCATAAGCAGCGTCAGGGCTAATCCCCGGATGCTTAATCAATGGAGGTATTTATATGGCAAGAATAGCCGGTGTTGATCTTCCGAAGAATAAGAGAATTGAGATAGGTCTCACTTATATCTACGGAATCGGTCGTCAGACTGCAACAGACATCCTCGCAAATACAGGCGTAGATCCTGATACAAGAGTTAAGGATCTGGCAGAAGAGGATGTAGCTAAACTTCGTGACTATATCGACGAGCACTACACAGTTGAGGGCGACCTCCGCCGTGAGGTTGCTCTTAACATCAAGAGACTTGTAGAGATCCAGTGCTACAGAGGCGTTCGTCACAGAAAGGGTCTCCCCGTAAGAGGTCAGAGAACCAAGACAAACGCAAGAACCCGCAAGGGCCCTGTAAAGACTATCGCTAACAAGAAGAAGTAAGGAGGTTATGAGCTTTGGCACAGCAGAAGGGTAAAAAGGTTACTACGATCAGAAGACGTAGGGAACGCAAGAACATCGAAAGCGGCGCAGTTCATATTCAGTCCACTTTCAATAACACAATCGTTACTATCACTGACACACAGGGTAACGCAATTTCATGGGCAAGCGCAGGCGAGCTTGGATTCAGAGGCTCTAAGAAGTCCACTCCTTTCGCAGCTCAGACGGCTGCCGAGACAGCCGCAAAGGCTGCTATGGAGCACGGTCTCAAGTTCGTTGAGGTTTACGTTAAGGGACCCGGCGCAGGACGTGAGGCTGCTATCAGAGCACTCCAGACCGTTGGTCTTGAGGTAAGAATGATCAAGGACGTTACTCCTATTCCCCACAACGGATGCCGTCCTCCCAAAAGAAGACGTGTCTAATCATATCGGAGGTGTTTTATAATGGCAGTACAGAAGGAACCTATTCTTAAAAAATGCAGATATCTGGGCATCAGCCCTGCTGTTCTCGGCGTATCCAAGAAGGAGTCCATCCGCTTCAAGAACGCCAACAACAGAAAGAAGATATCTGAATACGGTCTTCAGTTGAAGGAAAAGCAGAAGCTGAAGTTCATATACGGCGTACTCGAGAAGCAGTTCTATCACTACTTCGAGATCGCTTCAAAGATGGAAGGCAAGGCTGGTGACAACCTTATCACAGTTCTTGAATCAAGACTGGACAGCGTTGTTTACAGAATGGGTCTTGCTCTCACAAGACGTGAGGCAAGACAGCTTGTCGTTCACAGCCACTACACAGTAAACGGCAAAAAGGTAAACATTCCCTCTTACAGAGTTAAGGTGGGCGATGTGATCGCTCTCAAGGAGAAGGACAGAACTTCTGAGAAATTCAAGGCTACAGTTGAAGAGACTAAGGACAGGATCGTTCCTGTTTGGCTTGATGCTAAGAAGGATGATTTCTCTGCAACGGTTACACGTCTTCCCGGTGCTGAGGACATTGATTACGAGGTTGCTACACACCTCATCGTCGAGCTGTACTCCAAGTAATTAATTTTACTTGAAATGCTTTATCTCGAAATAAAACTTATTGCGAAATAGGAGGGTTTTTATGCTGGAAAAAATCAACAAGCCGGATATCGAAGTCAGTGAACTGAAAAGTGACGGCAAATACGGCAAATTCGTTTTAGCACCGCTTGAGCGTGGTTACGGAATTACTCTTGGAAACAGCCTCAGACGTGTGCTGCTCTCCTCACTTCCGGGTGTTGCTGTAACATCTGTTAAGCTTTCGGGCAAGGATGGTACGGTACACCATGAGTTGTCAACAATTCCCGGCGTAAAGGAAGATGTTACCGAGATTATCCTCAGTATAAAAGGTCTCACAGCTAAGCTCTACGGCGACGGTCCAAAGACTGTCTACGTAGAAGCCGAGGGCGAGTGCGAGATCACTGCCGGCGATATCAAAGCCGATTCTGAGGTGAATATCCTGGACCCCGGTATGCACATCGCTACCCTGGGCAAGGATGCTAAGCTCTACATGGAGATCACTATCGACAGAGGAAGAGGATACGTTTCCGCAGAGAGAAACAAGAAGCAGATAAATATGCCTGTGGATGTTATCGCTGTTGACAGTATCTATACTCCCGTGCTGAAGGTGAACTACACCGTGGAGGATACGCGTCTCGGACAGGTCACCGACTATGACAAGCTGACTATGGAGGTATGGACTGACGGTACTATCTCTGCGAAGGAAGCACTGTCACAGGCAGCCAATCTCCTCAACGAGCATCTGAAACTGTTCATCGACCTCTCAGAAGAGGCAGGAATGGTCGAGACCCTTGTAGAAAAGGACGAAAAGGGCAAGGAGAAGATCCTTGAGATGACTATTGAGGATCTCGATCTGTCGGTACGTTCTTTCAATTGCTTGAAGCGCGCTGGAATCAATACAGTGGATGACCTCATCAACAAGTCTGAGGAAGAAATGATGAAGGTTAGAAACCTTGGAAAGAAGTCCTTCGACGAGGTTAAGGAGAAGCTCCAGTCTCTGGGCTTTGACCTCTCCTCTGAGGAAGAATAATACAAAGTATCACTTATAAGAAAAGGAGTGAAAATCATGCCGGGTACAAGAAAGCTGGGCAGAACATCTGACCATAGAAAGGCAATGCTCAGAGGCATGGTAACTTACCTTCTCGAGAACGGTCAGATTGAGACGACTGTTACAAGAGCAAAGGAAGTTCGTGCAGTTGCAGAGAAGATGATTACTATTGGTAAAAATTCCGACCTGCACTCTAAGCGTCAGGTATTCGCATATGTAACAAAGGAAGCAGTTGCTAAGAAGCTTTTCGACGAAATTGCTCCCAAGTATGCTGACAAGAACGGTGGTTACACACAGATCATCAAGATCGGTCCCCGCCGTGGTGATGCGGCTGAGATGGCTATTGTCAAGCTCGCTTAATCGCACATATCAGAGCCGCCCGTTATGGGCGGCTTTTTGTTTGGGATGCTGAGATTCTTGCATCGCCGCGAAAGAAATAAACCGGGAGTTTTAAGGGGACGCCCTCTCTTGCAGGGCGTTCCCTCTTTTCCAACAGTCCACTGGACTATTGGAAAATTCACCCTTTGCGGAGCGCCTAAAGGCATCGTCGACCGGCGGTCGACATGGGACTCTGTCCCATACCCTGCCAGAGACGCTGCCTCTGGACTCTGCCAAAGGGACATTGTCCCTTTGGAAACCCGGTGTTATCGGATGCGCCGATATGGGAGGCGCCCCATGCCCCGTTAAAGGGACTCCGTCCCTTTGGAATCCCTGCTTTTTGTGATAATTCAGAAAAATATCGGAAAAACCCTTGCTTTTTTCGGCTGTATATGGTATAATTTTACTTGTATTACGATGAAGTAACCGAAAGGAGAAAATTAATGAAAAGAAAAATTATGACTGTTATCACTGCGGCAATGGCGGCAGGTTCAGCCGCTATGATGTTCGCTATGAGCGCCTTTGCCGAGGGCGAGGCTGCTCCGGCCGCAGACGCCAATCAGCAGGCAGCACAGGGCGGAGGCAGCATCCTTACATTTATTCTGCCCCTGGTGCTCATGTTCGTGCTCCTCTACTTTATGGCGATCAGACCCCAGAAGAAGCGTGACGCCGAGGCAAAGCAGATGCAGGAAAGCTTGCAGGTGGGCGACGAAGTCATCACCTCCGGCGGAATCGTGGGAATGATCTTCAGGATCGCCGACGACACTGTTGTTATCGAGACCGGCGGCGAGCGTCACAAGCTCCGCATCAAGAAATGGGCGATCGCCGAGAATATAAGCGGAACTGAGAGAATGAGAGCTGCTCAGGCAAAGACTAAGCTCAAGGGCGTCGAGGCTGCGGCTGTTGAGACATCGGACGACTCACAGAAGCCCAAGAAGAAAAAGAAGAACTCTGAGGAAACAGGCGAATAATAGACTTCATGAGGAGGTCTAATAAAAAAAAATCTGCATAGTATTAATTAAGGCAACATTGCACAAAAGCTGATCGACGGCTTTTTGCGGTGTTGCCTTAATATTATATTGGAACTGACTATGTATGGAGGTTTTTATGTTTGTTGGAAAAATATGGGAGCATCCGGTTCTGGCATATTTTCCGCCCCTTTTGCTGGGATGCGCCGTGATCGCGCTGTTTTCGGCGGCAATGTCGGCGGTGTGCTGTTTTCTGTTCCGTTCCGTTGATATGCTTCCGGTTTTTGCCGTGGCTGCCCTCGCCCTGGGAGGCTACTGCTCCGGACTTTTTTGCGGAAAATACCGCCGCAGAAGAGGTCTTTCAGACGGTCTTATCTGCGGCGGCGCATTATTTGCTGTTCTTTTTATTTTCGGAATCTTTTTCGGCAGCATCCCCGGCATAAAGCAGCTCCTGATACTCACCGTAAGCGGCGGTATCGGCGGAGTTGTCGGCGTAAATAAGAAACCGCCCTGGCTCAGCCGCGAGATCTGATCGTTTTTAATAGTCCCCGGAGGTGTCCTCCATAAGCTTGAATCTTATGCTGTATTCCGTCACCGTGCCGTCCTCGTCGACGTGGGCGCAGTCTGCCGGAACAGTGTCCCCTGCGCCGTAGGAGGCTGTGATCGTGCTGTAAAGCTCATCGTAGGTGGAAACCGGGATGCCGTCAATGGCTGTGATAAAATCGCCCGTGCGGAGCTTTGTTTTCGCTATATCGCAGGTCTCGTCGATGTTTTCTATATAGATGCCCTTGAAATCTTTCGGAAGGTCATATCCCAGCTTGCTGCAAATGTTGAGATAATTCTCCGGCGCGCTCATATCCAGAAGCGTAATGCCTATCTTGAAACGTCCGCTTATAAAGCCGTTGCTGATAAGCTCGTCGATTATCGGCGCCACCTCGTTTATCGTAATGGCAAAGCCAAGTCCCTCGTACCGGTCGTTGACGTATTTGGAGGAGGTGATGCCGATGACGTGACCGTACATATCCACCAGCGCGCCGCCGGAATTTCCCGGACTTATGGCGGCATTTGTCTGGATGCACTTCATCTCAAAACCGGTGTAGTCGCTGCGGACATTTCTGTCCACCGCGGATACGATGCCGTCGGTAACGCTTCCCGTCAGCCCGGCAGGATTTCCGATAGCGATAACCTGTTCGCCCACCGTGACCTGGTCGGAATCCCCGAAAACAGCCGGAGTCAGACCGTCTGCGGAGACCTTTATTACGGCGATATCCGTTTTCGAGTCCCGACCGACGATTTTTGCGGAGTATATCTTGTCGTCGGCAGTGCGGACGTCGTGGTAGCCGTCTGCCTGGAGGACATGGGCATTTGTAACGATATAGCCGTCCTCGGTGATTATAACTCCGGAGCCGGTGCTCACCAGAGTCTTGTGGCTGGGGTCGCTGTAGGTATATATCTCCACGATAGAGCCGCGTACCGCTGCCGCCGCGCCCTCTGTGGTGTATCTGCCGTACTCGTCTATTTCCCCGGCAATATCATTGGCTGCGTCGGGCTTTTTCGCCTGAAATATTACCGTGGTTTTGTCCTCGGTCAGCCCGGCAAGCCGCTCCCGGCTCGTTGTGATGTCATATACGATGCCGAAAACGCCCAGTCCCATGGTAAAGACAGCCAGCACGGCAAAGAAAGCCAACGCGCCTTTATTTCCGCCGCTGTGCTTTTTCTTTTTGGGGAGGCTTTCCGCCTCAGTCATTCTGGCGTACTCCTCAAATCCGATCGGCTCATACATAAATGCGTCGTATTTGACCTGCTGCCTGTTTTCGCCGGGATCTTCCGCTGAGCCGCCGCCGTAAAGATTTTCGTTGTTGTCCATCTCTGCTCCAATCACCAATCAAATTTTCTTTATGCTGTTAGAATTAGTCGGATCCTCCGGGATCTGTATCTGGAACTCCGTGTATTCGCCGTAAACGCTTTTCACCACGATGTGTCCCTTGTGAAGATGCACGATCTTCCGGGAGATAGACAGTCCCAGTCCAAGACCGGTCTTATCCTTTCCCCGGGAGGAATCGGTCTTGTAGAATCGGTCGAAAACCTGCTGTATTTCGGCGTCTTTAAGTCCCTCGCCTGTGTTTCGTATGCCGATGATACAGATACCGTCGCGATTGTCAAAGGTGAAAGACAGCGTGCCTCTCCTGTTGACGAATTTAACGGCATTTTCCACAAGGTTGTAGACAGCCTGGTGCATCAGGTCGGAGTCCACAACAGCCATAAGGCGATTGCCGTCAAGCCCCTCGACCTCCAGCTCTTTCTCCTCTATCCGCTTTTCAAACATAAGCATGACCCGGAAAACCAGGTCGGAAAGGTCGGCTCTTGCGAAGTTCGGCGTCATAGTTCCCGACTCGAAGCGGCTCATATTGAGCATGGATGTAATCAGTATCCGCAGCCGCTGTATCTCCTGGGACACAAGTATAAGATATTCCTGCTGCTGACTTTTTTTGATAGTGCCGTCAAGAATACCGTCCACGAAGCCGCCTATGGTGGTCATAGGCGTCCGCAGCTCATGGGAAACGTTGGCGATAAAGGCTCGGCTGGTCTCCTCGCTGTTCTCCACGTGGCTGGCAAGCAGATTTACCAGGTCGGAGATGTGCTGCAAAAACGGCGAAATATCGGTAGTTATTTTCTCGGAAAAATCGCCCTTGGTGTACTGCTCCGTGATCCTAAGAAGATTCTCCTCGAACTCCATGTGCTCTTTTGTTTTACGTTTCAGCACAACATAACAGCCTATGACCGCCGCAACGGAGATACTTATATACACGATAGCCGTTCTGAGGGTGAACATTTCCCTGTCTTCCGTGGATTCATAGACGGTGAGGTAAAAGGTCCTATCCTCGCCCCTGGAATCTTTTACGGTGAATTTCTTGCCGAACATCAGTTCCGGTTCGCTTGTGGCAACAGAGGCGGCGTTGTTGTTCAGATACACGGCGCTGTCGAGAGTTTTCCTCATGGCGTCAGGGAGCTTGTCATTCCCGGCAACACCGTCCACGGAAAGATACTCGCTTCCGTCCTCGTCATAGAGAGAAACGCGCACGGATTTTTCAAGCTCAAAGCTGAGATCAAGCCGCTGCAAGGCTGCGTCGCCAGCCGCATTGTGGTAATAGTTGCTGAAAATGCCGATAAATAGATTTCCGGTATTTTCCAGCTCCTCCAGCTTATTTTTTTCAAAACAGGCGGAGCAGACGCCGATAACGACAGCGCCTATAATTATGGCGACGGAGACTATTATCATCATAGTCTGCCGAAAGATCTTAAAATAGGAGCTTTCCTTATTCTTCAATGATTTCACCAGCTTTATGGGAGATTAGTTGATGCGTGCGGCGTTATTATTCGTCCTCTAAAGCCTCGAACTTATATCCCTTGCCCCAGACGGTTTTCAGCGTCCACTTATCGGAAACGCCCTCCAGCTTCTCGCGGAGGCGCTTGATGTGAACGTCGATAGTCCGCGAATCGCCGTAGTAATCGTAGCCCCAGACCTCGTCCAGAAGCTGATCTCTTGTAAAGACTCTGTTGGGGTTGGAGGCAAGATAGTAAAGCAGCTCCAGCTCCTTGGGCGGAGTGTCAATAGTCTTGCCGTTTACTTTCAGCTCATACCGGGTCATATTGACCGCCAGCTTCTCGTAGCGGACTTCCTTGATCTCCGGCTCGGAATTTATGCTTCCGGCGCGTCTTGTAACGGCGTTGATACGGGCAAGGACCTCCTTGGCATCAAAGGGCTTGACGATATAGTCGTCAGCGCCCAGCTCCAGACCGATCACCTTGTCGATAGTTTCGCCCTTGGCGGTTATCATGATTATCGGCACGTTTGACTTCTTCCGGATCTCGCGGCAGACCTGCCAGCCGTCTATACCCGGGAGCATGATGTCCAGCAGCACCATATCAGGTTTGAGGGCGTTGAACTTCACGACAGCCTCCTCGCCGTCGTGGGAAAGGATAACGCTGTAGCCGTCTTTTTCAAGATAAAGGCGGAGCAGATCGCAGATATTTTTATCGTCGTCAACTATGAGGATTTTCAAACTTTTTTCAGCAGCCATATCATATTTCTTCCTTTCAAGCCGCAGATACGTCATAGTACCGGCAGCAATATACTTACTTTTATTATACATCAAAAGCTGAAAAAAGTCAATTGATTTATGTGATGTTTTACAAAATTTAGGGCGATTTTGGAAGTCAGCGCCGATGCTTGACTTTTTTCTGATTTATGTTATAATTATTAAAGATGAAAGATCCATTCCCGTGCCGGGATGCGAAAGGAGCATGATATGGCGGCTGATCTTTTCTCCGATATAGAATTTCTGAAAGGCGTGGGTAAGGCTAAGGGCGAAATGTACCGGAAAATTGGGATAAATACGCCATATGACCTGCTGTACCATATTCCCAGAGACTATCTGGATTACCGGGCATATATCCCCATAGTGCAGGCTGAGCCGGAAGCCTACAGCGTCCTCAGGCTGACAATAACAAAAAAGCTGCCGGTCAAGCGCATCCGGAACAGGCTTGTTATCTGCAACGCTGTCGCTACAGATGGAATAAGCGACATTCTTATCGTGATATACAACAACGTCTATCTTTTCAACTCGCTGAAAGAATTTGAGACCTACTATATGTACGGCAAGGTCACAGGCGGCTTTACGCGGAAAGAGATAACCTCGCCACTGTTTATCCCGGCGGACTCTAAGATCCTGATACAGCCCGTTTACAAGCTGACTCAGGGGCTTTCCGTCAACGCCATACGCGGTCATATGCAGCAGGCGCTGGCGCTTCTGGAGCAGCAGCCCTTTGAGACTCTGCCGGAGGATATACGGGAGAAGTATGGTCTGCCGCCTCTTGACTGGTCGCTGAAAAATGTGCATTTCCCGGAAAGCGATGTATCGGCGGAGCAGGCAAGGCGGCGCATCGTTTTTGAGGAGCTGCTGAAATTACAGCTTGGCATGATAATGCTCAAGCTGCGGAAGCGCTCCCATACTGTTTTTGAAATGAATATCCGCACCTCTATGGAGGATTTTTTTGCCGCGCTGCCATTTGCGATGACAGACGATCAGCGGAAAGCGGTGGACGAAATTACCGCCGACCTTTGCAGCGGCTATCCCATGGACAGACTGCTCCAGGGAGACGTTGGCAGCGGAAAAACCGCCGTTGCTGCCGCCGCCTGCTGCTTTGCGGCGAAAAACGGTCATCAGTCGGCGATAATGGCGCCTACCGAGATACTCGCCTCCCAGCATTTCAGGACGTTCAGGAATTTTCTACAGGGGCTTGGCATAAACGTCGGGCTTCTTACCGGGTCTACTCCAGCGAAGCAGAAAGCGGATATACGTCAACGGCTGAAAAGCGGCGAAATACAGGTAATTGTCGGCACTCACGCCATTATTCAGAAGGACGTGGAGTACAAGTCTCTCGCCCTTGTCATAACTGACGAGCAGCATCGTTTCGGTGTTGCGCAGAGGGCTGCTCTGGCGGAGAAAAGCGTTTCTCCCCATAAGCTTATTATGTCGGCGACGCCTATTCCCCGGACTCTTGCCCTGAATGTTTTCGGCGATCTGGATGTTTCCAGCATACGCCAGCTCCCCAACGGAAGAAGCCCGGTGAAAACCTACGCCGTCACCGGAAAAAAACGCGACGGAGCATTCGGATTCGTCCGCGCAAGGCTTGACGAGGGTCGGCAGGCATATATAGTCTGCCCCATGATAGAGGAGAGCGAAAGCGAGCTTTTCGCAGTAAAAACATATGCGGAAAATGCGGCGAAAACTACGCTGAAAGGCTATTCTACGGCGCTTCTCCACGGTAAAATGAAGCCGGCGGAAAAGGAAGAGGTAATGGGCAGATTCAGCAGCGGCGAGATACAGGCGCTTATCTGCACAACTGTTGTGGAGGTGGGCGTGGACGTGCCCAACGCGGCTGTTATGGTGATCGAAAATGCCGAAAGATTCGGGCTTTCTCAGCTCCACCAGCTCCGAGGAAGAGTGGGACGGGGAAAGTTTGAGAGCACCTGCATACTCATCACGGACAACAAAAACGACGACTGCATCCGCCGCATGAAAATAATTTCCTCCACCACCGACGGATTCAAAATAGCTCAGGCTGACCTTGATATGAGAGGCCCGGGAGATTTTTTCGGCAGCGCACAGCATGGTCTGCCGCCCCTTAAACTTGCCGGAGCTTCGGATATCACGGCTATGTCGGAGGAGGTGCGGAAGTGCGCCGAGGAGTTGCTGCTCGACGACCCGACTCTCGATAAGCCCGAAAATCGGGCGATAAAAATAGAGACTCTCAAGCTTTTTAATAAAGAGGTCACAAGCTGAGATTTTAAAAATCTGTTGTAAAAAAGTATGATATAAGCGGCGAGCCGCCGCAGGCAGATTCGCGCTAAGGCAACACCGCACAAAGACCGCCTGATGGCTTTGTACGATGTCGCACTAAGAAAAATAAAATTACGAATTTTTATCCGCGATTATTGCTTTTTGGTCAATTATATGATATAATGTATTATATGTGAGAA
The DNA here is from genome assembly GCA_017935865.1 of Ruminococcus sp. Lineage (GTDB taxonomy): Bacteria > Bacillota > Clostridia > Oscillospirales > Ruminococcaceae > Ruminococcus. Next base: position 16,207 of record JAGBGT010000023.1, read on the forward strand.
CTTGGCTTCAAAAATCTCCACGGCAGATGGAGACAGGTTCTGAAAAGGAGCGTGCTTTATGGTAACTGTTGAAAACCACATTGGTAATATTTCTGTTTCGGAGGAGTGCCTTACCGAGCTTATCCGCCATGCTGTCTGCGACTGCTTTGGAGTTGCCGACGTATGCAGCACCAATACCTTCCGTTCTGCCATTTCCGCTATTACAGGCGGCAGGCTGTTCAGACGCAAGGGTGTTGTCGTCCGCAGTAATAAAAACGGCGAACTCATTGTGGATCTCCACATCAAGGTCACATACGGTACAAATGTTGCCGCCGCAGCAGACAGTATAACTCATAAGGTTATCTTTACTCTTGAGGAAATTATGGACGTACACGTGAACAGCGTAAATGTCTATGTTGACGATATGAATTATTAATACTGGTTTTTAATCGCCATACAGACGATTTTGTCTGCATGGCGAATAAGGATCAGTCTAATCTTGGAGGTTTTATGATAAACGGTGCTTTGTTCAGAGATGCGGTTATCTCTGCTGCTATTACTATCAATAACAGAAAAAGGGAAGTCGACGAGCTTAACGTCTATCCGGTTCCGGACGGCGATACCGGTACGAATATGTCTATGACTATCGGAAACGCCGTGGAGCTGCTCAGGAGGATGCCCGATAATACGCCTGTTTCCGAGGTCGCTTCTACAGCCGCTTCGGCGCTTCTACGTGGGGCAAGGGGAAATTCCGGCGTGATTCTCTCCCTGCTCTTCCGGGGCATTTCAAAGGGGCTGACCGGGCTTAGCGAAGCCGGCTGCGAGAATTTCGCCGATGCTCTCGAACTGGGCGTAAAAGCGGCTTATAAGGCTGTAATGAAGCCGGTGGAGGGCACGATCCTTACGGTTTCCCGGCTGACGGCGGAAAAGGCAAAGGAGTCCGCCTGCTCTACCAGCAGCGATACGATCTTCTGGTCGGATATCTGCGCTGAGGCGGAGGCTGTCCTTGAAAAGACCACTGAAATGCTCCCACAACTGAAAAAAGCCGGAGTTGTGGACGCCGGAGGTATGGGATTCGCCATTATCCTGCGCGCTATGAGCGACGTTTTCGCAGGAGGAAAAATTGCCGAGCCGGAGGAGAAACTCGCTGCCGAAAAGCAGGAGGATTCCTTTAAAACAGCCGTCAGCGAGTATGACGGCGATATTACATACACCTACTGCACGGAATTTATGCTGCGCAAGAATGATAATTGCCCAGATCCGTTTATGCTCCGCGCTTATCTCGAAACTATCGGCGACTGTGTCGTGGTGGTGGACGACGAGAAGATAATCAAGGTACACGTTCACACGGATAATCCGGGAAATGCGCTGCAAAAGGCTCTGGAGTTCGGCGTATTTCTCAACGATCCCAAGCCAAAGATCGAGAATATGCGTATTCAGCACGAAAACAAGGTACGGGAGTCCCAGGAGCTGGAGGCTGGCTTCAAACCTGTTGAGCCTACAAAGGATTTCGGATTTGTAGCAGTTGCGGCAGGTCACGGCATCGTATCGCTCTTCAAGGATCTTGGCGTTGATGTTGTCGTACAGGGCGGTCAGACTATGAACCCGTCCACCGACGATATCCTCCGCGCGGTGCTGTCTACTCCGGCAAGAACTGTGTTTGTGCTTCCGAATAACAAGAATATAATTATGGCGGCGGAGCAGGCGGTGAAGCTGACTGACAAGAACGTCTGTGTGCTCCAGACGAGGACTGTTCCCCAGGGAATTTCAGCGATGATGGCGTTTGACGAGTCCGCGGAGCTTGCGGAGAACAGGCTGAATATGACTAAGGCGTTCGAGAATGTTTCCACGGGACTTATTACATTCGCGGCAAGAGATTCCGAGTTTGAGGGACATTCTATCAAGGAGGGCGAGATACTCGCGCTCGATAACGGCAAGCTGTCCTTTACGGAGAGGGACATCAGCAAGGCGGTTGTGAAGCTGGTCAAGAAGATGATGAAGAGCAGTGTGAATTATGTCACGCTGATGTACGGTTCGGATGTGACTGCCGAGGATGCGGAGAAGCTCCAGCAGGCGGTTCAGTCGAAGATCGGCGACAAGGCGGAGGTCATGCTGATAAACGGTGGTCAGCCGGTGTACTATTATATTATTTCGTTGGAATAGTAAATCAAAAGAAGAAAAAACGGGATTCCAAAGGGACGGAGTCCCTTTGGCCAGGGTTTGGGACAGAGTCCCAAATCGGCGCAGCCGATAACACCGGGTTTCAAAAGGGGCAATGCCCCTTTTGCAGAGTCCAGAGGCAGCGCCTCTGGCAGGGTTTGGGGCAGCGCCCCAAGGTCGACCGGAGGTCGACGATGCCTTCAGGCGCTCCGCAAAGGGTGAATTTCAAAACAGTCCAGTGGACTGTTTTGAAAGAGAAATTGCTTCTGTGGCATTTGATTTTAAGTTGTCCGCCAAATCTTTTGCAATTTGATTCCAAACAGAAACTTCAATTTTTGAAGCAATTCCAAAATCT
>JAGBGT010000024.1 GCA_017935865.1 Ruminococcus sp.
CTTGTAATTCCTGAGCTCAACGGCAAGCTCATCGGTTCTGCTCAGAGAGTTCCTGTTCCTACAGGTTCTACAACTATCCTTACGGCTGTTGTAAAGGGTGCTGATGTTACTGTTGACGGCATCAACGCTGCTATGAAGGCTGCTGCTTCCGAGTCATTCGGCTACAACACAGATCAGATCGTTTCTTCTGACGTTATCGGCATGAAGTACGGTTCACTCTTCGACGCTACACAGACAATGGTTTCCAAGATCGCTGACGACCTCTATGAGGTTCAGGTTGTTTCCTGGTACGATAACGAGAATTCTTACACATCACAGATGGTAAGAACTATCAAGTACTTCGCAGAGCTTGGCTAATCGAAACTGAAACAGCAAAAAGGGACTGCCTGATAGCAGTCCCTTTTTTTATAGCTTTTCGTTTATCAGCAAAGACGCTTTTAATTACTGCATCTTGTAGCTGTTGATCATCTTCTGAACCATTCTGCCGCCTACAGAACCAGCCTCACGGGAAGTGAGGTCGCCGTTGTAGCCGTCCTTCAGGTTAACGCCAAGCTCGGAAGCAGACTCCATCTTGAATCTCTCCAGAGCCTGTCTGCCCTTTTCTGTCATGATACCGCTGTTATTATTGCTATTGTTACTCATATCAATTTCTCCTTTAAATTAATTGTGATGCCGTGATAGTATTATTACTCGCGAGACTTTAATTATCAAAGGTAATTTTTTGAAGAAAATGCTTGCAACAGCCTGTAAAGCTGCCATGAGCTTTTTGCCCAAATACTTGCGGCTGTTTTTTAGTGAAAAGTGCCTTTGAAATATATTTTTTAATATGTTATAATAAAGATATGAAAGTTCTGCTTTCATAAGAGCCTGTTTAGTATCTCGGTGTGTGCAGATTTTCGAGCAGATTTTTCAACCGACAAGGAGAAAAGCCGCAGGAATGCTGACGCATTTCAAGGTTTTTCGACGAAGTTCAGGCGAAAAATCTGCCGAAAAGATGTGTGCAGCGAGATGCTAAACCACTATCCACAACTTAACAACTCATAAATTAGACTTTCTGTTATGATGAAATTTGCAATTACGAGTATTTTCATAACGAGGAGTTTTTCCGTCATCGGGACGAATAGGAACGACAGAGTATTGTATTTCAAGAATAATTCTATTCAGTTTCTTAACACGATGTAAAGGATTACGGCTGAATACGGCATCAGCAAGCCTTTCACGCATAGAACCAATTAAAGTGTTGACATTAGCCTGATACTCGTATTTATTATTTTTATCTTTACGATCAGATTTGATTTTCTTGTCAGCCTCGTTCTTGGCGATAGCAGCCATGTTTGCAAGATACATACTGATCCAGAAATCCTGCATGATGATATTCTCGGTAAAACCGCCAAAACATGGCAATTCAAGCTTATTCTTGACGATGTCAAACTTAACCTCAACAGGCCATCTTTTGAAATAAAGCTCTTTAAAATTACCTTCATCAAGATCAAAAAGATTTGTCAACAGCGTTTCAATTTCACCCGATGGCAGTGTGAATTTCACGACACGAACAGTCATATTTTCATACATTTTGATGGTATGACTCCCCAGCGACAGTTTATCTATCTCGGTATTGAATTTATTTCTGAGGCGAAACAGATAGTACGATTTTTCAGAAAAAAGCCTGATGAGTTCTTCACTTGCGTAGCCTCTGTCCATGATAAAAATTGCATCTTTTAAGTCGATGATCCTTGCGACATTTTCAATGTGATCTTTAGCATGGGAGTGTTCGCTAACGTTTAGCGGAGAAAATGCAGCATCCATGATAAAGTCATTCATAACGTCATAGGCTATGCTCATGCGTGCACTTGGTGAAGATGCTTTTGCACCCGTTCCTCCAAACCTTTCAAGAAGAGATGGTAGATTTGGCAGCGGTGTTACTGAACCGTCAATTGCAATGATGTATTTACCGTAAAGCTTATGAAGCGTATCAAGATATTCTTTCCCATAAAAAGCATCCTTAATAGCTGTAAAAAGCTTTTCAAACGGCGAATGATCAAACTTGCTGCGAGCCTTGCTCAAAGCCTGCTGAGACATAGTTATCCCCTTACTTTCAAAGAATTTATTCAAAGCAGCCTGCGATGATGTTTTGTACATGGAAAGCAAAAATTTCAGTAGCCTTTCAAATGGCATTTTGCGGTTTCTTGTGAAATATTCTGGTTCAAAACGGCTCTCATTCAGCGTAGATGCTGCTCTCATAATTGATGCTGAAATAGCTACAGCAACTGCAAGTGACAACATAGAAATGCACCTCATAATCAAGAAGTGTATCAATTTGATACCTACTTCCGATTTTATTGGCTTTTTCTTTTTGTCAAGTGGTATTTTGCACAAAATTTAGATTGCGGTTTTGTGTATTATTTTGTTGTGCTTAAGTTGTGGATAGTGGATGCTAAACAGGCTCTAAGGCAATACCGCACAGATATTGTGGGTATTGGAGTATATTGTAAGGCGGCGATCTATTTTGAATTATAAAATCGGCGAGTATGTTATCTATAACGGACTTGAGGTCTGCAAGATCGGTGAAAACGTCATTCGCGAATTTGACGGGGAGAAATTGGAGTATATGACATTATATCCTACCGATATAAACACAACGATATATATTCCGGCGGAAAAATGTGGCAGTTTGCTTCGTCCCATGCTCTCCCGGGAGGAATTGCTGAGGATCATTGATATGATACCCGATATCAGCGAGCAAGGCCGCGACAGCAATATCGACTTTGCCGAGGCTGTGAAAAGCGGCGACCATAAGAGTATTCTTGCGGTTATGAGCTCTATTTATGCAAGAGGTCAGAAGCGCGCCAAGGACGGAAAAACTCTGTTTAAAACAGACAGGCGGAATTTCGATATTGCCAAGAAGATCATACATAACGAGATCGCCTATTCTTTCGGCATCAAGCCCTCCGACGCCGAAAAATTCATCAGCGACAGGATTGAAGAAAAGAAAATGAAAAAGTAATTTTTTCTTGGAGAAAATTTGTGCAAATCTGCCTTTAACAGAAAAGACATAATTTGATATAATTATTATTGTTCACAGCGTAGAATTGATCAGCGTGAGGCGATTTTTGTCGTTTCACGCTTTTTTACGCCCAATTAAAATAGAAAGGTTGATTTTTTATGCCACGAAACCAATTTCAGCGAATGAGCTTCGCACTGCTTATTGTCATTGTAACAGTTCATGCCTATGTTTTCTACAGTCTATATGTAGTAAACGGAGACACTTTCCTCGCCCTTGATCCGGACGCTACGGGAGTTCTGGACGCTATCAGCAAAATGGACGGTGTTTATATGCTGGGACGCTCCATGCCGATATGGGCGGTCATCCTTATCGAGTTCGTCCTCGCCTACCTCCTGGAATGCGTCCTTGGCAGCCCATGCTCGTTCAGGCTTGCCTGCAAGGTTTTTGATCCCAGAGAGACTCATCCGGTACTTTTTGAGACTGCTATAATCTGCGCAACAGTAGGAATTATGTGCCCTTCAATGAGCCTGATCGCCGCTTTCCTCTACTATCCGTACTACGCCGGATTTGATTTCCTCACACTTCTGGCGAACTGGATAAAGCTGGTTTGCTATAACCTCCCATTTGCGTATTTCTCTCAGCTTTTCTTCATTCAGCCCCTTATCAGAACGATATTCAAGTTTCTTTTCAGGAAAGATATTGCTTCGAGACAAAACTGAGAGCATATATACTCGACGCTGTTGCAAAATATCCAGTAATAGGGTTTGAGACGAAGTTCCAAATCAACGCAGCCGATAACATTGGGTTTCCAAAAGGACTATGTCCCTTTGGAAACCCAATGTTACATATATATCACTTACTATCGTTACAATGGCACTTCCCGGAACAGCATTTTGAATTAGGACATCCGATGCAATGCTGTCCGTTCCTCTTCGCCCTGATAAGATAAACCGAAATCGAAACCACGATTGCAAGCACGATTGCAATAATTATAATATTTTCCATATTAAGCCTTTCCAAGTGCATACTCAGATTTAAGCTCACGATTTGAGCGGTTGATAAGGTATGCGATAATTCCGACAATGGCAAGCACAATTACAAGTCCCACAACTGCGCCTGCAATGTTCAGCGATGAGGGCGATGTTACAAGCGTTCCGATCGTGTATACCAGGTAACCGATCGTATAACCTGTTGCCATCTGGAAGCCGATTCCGCCCCAGAGCCACTTAGCTGACTTCATCTCGGAGTTCATAGCACCGATAGCTGCAAAGCAAGGCGGTGAGAAGAGATTGAACATAAGATATGCCATGGCTGCAACCTTCGTTATAGCCATAATACCTGCCGCTGCTGCACCTGCTCCCTCCATAAGGACAAGATCTTCCGTGTCGATGAGATTTTCAAGTCCGACGAAGCAAACCGCAAGAGTTCCGACAACGTTTTCCTTGGCGATGAATCCCGTAACTGCCGCTGCTGCAAGCTGCCAGCTCAGTACGCCGACGATCGGGAAGAGAACGTAAGCAAACGGCGATGCAATATATGCAAGAATTGAACTGTCTGCTGTTTCTGCAACGTGGAATGTCCAATCAAAGGTCTGCATGATCTGAACTGCTGTATTGCAAAGGAGGATTATCGTTGCCGCCTTTACTATGTAAGCCCAGCCGCGGCTGCACATTGATTTGAATGCGCCCCAGAGGGAGGGAACTTTGTACTCGGGAAGCTCGATGATAAAGAAGGATTTTCTTACCTTGTAGCCCGTGATCTTATTTATGAGAAGTGCGCCCAGGAAAATGAGGATTATTCCGGAGAAATACATTACAGCACTTACCCATCCTGCATCGTCAAAGAATGCGCCGGCAAAGAGGGCGATAACGGGAATCTTCGCACCGCAGGGCATCATAGGTGTGAGCATTGCTGTTGCCCGGCGCTCACGCTCATTCTTGATCGTGCGGCTTGCCATAATTCCGGGAACACCGCATCCGATACCGATTACAAATGGAATAACAGATTTTCCTGAAAGTCCGACTTTTTTGAATATCGGATCAAGAACCACTGCAACTCTTGACATATAACCGCAGTCCTCCAGAAGAGCGATCAGGAAGTACATGATCATAACCAGCGGCAGGAAGCCGAGAACCGCGATAACGCCGCCGATGATACCGTCTACCAGAAGCGCTGAGAGCAGCGGTGAAGCGTTCTCTAAAAGTCCGCCTACCCAGCCCTGGAACTGCTCCATCCAGCCGACAAGCGTGTCAGCAATAAAGGGACCTACCCAGACTTGTGATATCTGGAATACCAGGAACATTACAACGGCAAAAATCGGGATGCCAAGCAGTTTATTTGTAATAACATTGTCGATCTTATCGCCGAAATTTTCTTCCTTAGTCAGAACCTTTCTCGTTTCGACCTGCTTTACCAAATCATTTACGAAAGCGAAACGGTCGCGGTCAGCCTTTTCGACTGCTGTTTTATCGGTAAGGTCAATATTGCCCTGCCGATACGGAGCATTCTGCTGCTTTCCAGCCTGTTTAACAGCCGCTTTCACTACATCAGCCAGTCCCTCCGAAGCATTGGAAGCCGTCTTGATAACTGGGCATCCCAGCTTCTCCGCAAGCTTGACCTCGTCAATTTTCGTCTCTTTCTTCTTGTTTATGTCGTTCTTGTTCAGCGCAACGACAACGGGAATCCCAAGCTCCAGAAGCTGTGTTGTGAAGAAAAGGCTTCTGCTCAGATTTGTGGAATCCACAATGTTGATGATAACGTCCGGATTCTCTTTCTTAACGTATGAGCTTGCAATGCTTTCTTCGCTGGTGAAGGGAGACATTGAGTAAGCGCCCGGAAGGTCAACGGCGATCAGCTCAGCGCCTGCCGTATACGCTTTCTTAATGGGGTGCTCTTTCTTGTCGACTGTAACGCCTGCCCAGTTTCCGACCCTTTCGTTTCTTCCCGTCAAGGCGTTGTACATAGTTGTTTTACCCGAGTTCGGGTTGCCTGTCAAGGCAATTCTCATAGTAAATACCTCCTATACTTGTTATATATAGCTAACTGATAGTCTTAAAATAAAGGCTTGATCAGATCAAACCTCTATAGCATCAGCTAATTGCTTGTCAATATTGTATCGGGCATCTTTTATAGATACAACATAGCCGCTATTTCTGCGTGAAATAAGGGTTATCTTCTCTCCACTGTAGCAGCCGAGAGAAAACAGGAATGAAATCAACTCCTCGTCATCGGCATTAATCTTTTTGATAATGTACTCCTGTCCGTCTACGCCATCTTTCAGTGTCATCGTCTCACTCCCAACATATATACTTGCTATGTTGTTATTATACACTAATACGCGAAATTTGTCAATACCGGCAACTGATTTTCGGTAATTTGCAGAAAAGTTAGCAGGTGTTAACATTTGTTTTCGTTATATTCTACAAACTTTTATATATTGACATTTTAAGCGGCAGGTCTATTTATAGGCAATACCGCACAGAGATTGTGCGGCAGATGCGCAGTCAGATTTTTCGTCAGATGGCACAGATTCGACGCAGCAATACTGACGTATTGCAAGGAGAATTTGTGCGATATGACGGAAAATCTGCAATCAGATGACGTGCAAAGCCGTCAGGCGGTCTTTGTGCGGTGTTGCCTCTACTTCTTGGATAGAAATAATCGCATATTTTTTCATTTTTTCCTTGCAATAGCGGCTGAAAAATGGTATAATTAATCTATATGCGTGCAGCAGATCCACATTCAGACTTTCAACAACCTGCATAATGCTGTGATGCCGTATACAAAATCCAATTTCAGGAGAATTATCATGAATAATACCTACTATGCAAAACAAATCAACGACATTGTTGCCGAGGTCAAAAAAGCTGTCATCGGCAAGGATGCTATTATTATCAAGACGCTTCTGGCGATCCTCTGCAAAGGACATATTCTCATCGAGGACATCCCCGGAGTTGGAAAAACAACTCTCGCCCTTGCGTTTTCAAAGGCTCTTTCCCTCGAGCACAACCGTATGCAGTTCACCCCGGACGTGCTCCCCTCGGACATAACAGGATTTTCTGTTTTCAATAAGGTGAAAAATAATTTTGAATTTCGTCCGGGCGTTGCGTTCTGCAACCTTTTCCTTGCTGATGAGATAAACAGAACCTCCAGCAAAACTCAGTCCGCGCTGCTGGAGCTTATGGAGGAAAAAAGCATTACTGTTGACGGCAATACATATAAGCTTCCCGAGCCGTACACGGTCATCGCTACCCAGAATCCCATAGGCTCGGCAGGTACTCATAATCTCCCGGACTCTCAGTTGGACCGGTTCATGATAAAGCTCAGCATGGGATATCCGGACTTCAAGGACGAAGTCTCGATCCTAAAAGCGAAATTCAGCTCATCCCCTCTTGACAGCGTGAGCGAGGTCGCCAATACAAGGACAATAACCGAACTTCAGGACTATATTTCAAATATATACATTGACGACAGAGTTTATGAGTACATCGTTCAGCTTTCCGCCGCTACGAGAAATCATCCCATGATAAAGCTCGGAGTCAGCCCGCGCGGTACTCTTGCCCTTATGCAGATCTCTAAAGGCATCGCCGCAGCTATGGGACGGGACTATGTTATTCCCGAGGACGTTTCCTACATATGCAGCGACGTCTTTGAGCACCGTATCATGCTCAATTCCAAGGCAAAGCTCGCCGAACTGACATCTGCCGCCGTTATTGCCGACATCATCAAGTCTGTCCCTGCGCCCGGCATAGCCGAAACCAGATAACGCTATGACTATTATGAAAATATTCTTCGCAGTTTTGATACTTATCTGCGCAGTGTTCTACATTATGTATCTGTGGGATTTCGCCATTGTCCTGCTCATTGTCGTTATGGCCGTCCCTGTTCTCATGCTTATCATGGGACTTGTCACCAAGCACAGCATCCGCGTCAAAATGCTTCTGGACAGCACCTCAGCATCGAAAAATCACGGCTTCACAGTTCAGCTTCTTATCGAAAACCGCTGCATATTCCCCGTGGGACGGGCAATAACCAACATCGAATATTTCAACTGCTTCGACGGCAAAAAGAACAGCTTCTGCCTGCTGCTGCCCATTCAGGAGAGAAATTCTCAGAGTGTGGCGTTTAAGCTAAGCTCAAAATTCTGCGGAATGTTAAATATCCGTTGCTCCCACATCACGATCTATGACCCTCTAAAAGTATTTAAGTTCAAGGTGAACTGCAACATAGTTAAGGAAATTCCGGTTCTGCCGGAGGGACACGAGATCGGCGGACAGATCTGCTTTACGGACAGGACAAATGACGAAAGCAGCCTGTTTTCAGAGCACAAACCCGGCGATGATCCGTCAGAGATCTTTGATCTGCGCGGATATAATCCCGGAGATAAGCTGAACCGCATCCACTGGAAGCTAAGCTCTAAAAAGGACGACTTTATCGTTAAGGACTACAGCCTCCCCATAGATATCCCCTGTACCGTTTTTCTGGATCTGACCTATGACAACAGCTCCGAATACGCCATGCCGGTGTACGACACATTGGTGGAGACGCTGATCTCTATATCTACTTTCATGCTCGAAAACGAGCGGCGTCATCACGTTGTTTTCTTCAATGCCAGAAATAAGTGCTTCACTGAAAAAGACATCAAGGACATGGACTCCCTTGCGGAAGCAGTTCAGACGCTTATTTCCTCCTCTTCCGGCAATATTCCATGCCAGTCGCCCTCGGTCTGGTTCGCGGACAAGGGTTGCCTTTCGCTTTCCTCCTTTATCTTTATTTCAGCATCCCCCGAAAGTTCTGTTATGGAGTATATTGACGACTCGGTAGACGCCGACATAAAAAATGCTCTCCTTGTTGTGCCCTCGGCTGAAAAAGCTTCCGGGCTGGCAGCCGGATATGCTGATATTTGTACGATTCCCGTTATTATCGGCAGAATTTCATCATCTGTCAAGGATATTGAGGTATAAGGAGTCAATATGAAAAAACATATACAAAAAAATAACGGTATTGCCGTCTGTGACAGTATCGTCATGTCGGTCAGAAACAGGCGTCCCAATCTCCGGAAAGCCGAATCTGTTCTAATCGCGGTTATCGGCTACGTTTCGACTATCATGGTCTTTCTCACCATGTTCCGGTTCAGGTACAACGAAGCTGCCTTGCTCTTTTCCGGGATTTTATTCTCCGTTGTATACATTCTACTGTCACTTTCGCGGAAAGCCGCTCTGCCCGGAATTATTGTATCCCTGCTTCTTGGCGGCGGGATTTCTCTGAAATGCCTTGACTCGGCATCGCTGGGATTCAAGTATATATTTAACGTTATCTACAAGGCGTCCTACCACACGGAAATAGAATACTACAAATTTCTCAAACGCGGTCTTGAAAGCGAAAGCGTAACTGCATTCCTTATCATATGCGCATGGCTGCTTGCTATGATAGTATATATATTTACAATATATCATCCGCATCCGCTGCCTCCGATCATTGTCTCATTTGCCATTATGGAGATCGGATTCTATAACGGCCTGGAGGTCTCGATCTTCTGGGGTATGCTCCTTGTGGGTTTCCTCCTGGCAAGCTTCGCCATGAGTACTATTGACAGCGGCGAATACTCCGGCGGAAACGGCGGATTTGTACGCCGTGACAATCTTTTCTTTCCGAAAAGGCAGATGCGCCTGAAAGTCACGGAAAAATGCGGACTTTTCATTATAGCTGCCGTACTCGCGATAGCAGGGATTTCTTTCGGGATCCTGAAAGCTGCCGGTTATAAAAGAAGTGACGAGATCAACAGAAAGCGCCTGGAGATCAGGGACGCTATCACTTCGTTCAATATGGAGGACATTGCCAGCAGTCTTTCGGATCTCACCGCCGCTTTAGGTATAGATCTAAAACTGGAAAAACATAAGCTGGGCAATATCGCATCCATGAAATACAAGGACAAAACCGATCTTGAAATAACCGTAGACGGTATGATAAACGGCGCTGTTTACCTCAAGGACTTCACCGGCTCAGTTTATAACGACAACGAGTGGACGTCGCTGCCCGGCTCTGCCTATAAAGATGACATTTTCAATGATTTTTACAATGAAAAGATATATCCCCAGGATTTCCCATTCCGCTTCAATAAGCTGATCTTCGCCGATGATGCCGACAGAACGCTGACGATCGACTCCAAGCTCAACGGCAGCAAGACATACGCCCCATATGGCACCGACAATGTCGGGGGACTGAAATATAATGAGGACTGCGGCGTTGAACCCAAAAACAAAAAGGGTGAATATTCCTATCGGTTCAGCCATGTTGACGCGGCAACTGTTGCCCAGAATCTCTACGCTCCCTCGGAGTACTACCTTTCTCTCGACAGCATCGCGGACGATGAATGGTATGACAGGCTCTACGAATACGGCGATGATGCCGGATTTCTCAACTCCCGTGATGAATTGCTCATCAGTTCGGAAATTCCATTCAGCAATATCGTCTATGGAAATCCTGCTATTGTCATGACGCAGATGCTGGAGCATGAGTACAAGGATTTCGTCTACGATAACTACCTTCAGCTACCGCAGACAGCCGCTATGGAGGAGGTACGCACGGAGTTCTCGAATATTCTCGACCATGCCGGAGACGCCGGGGACGCTGTTGATAAAATGCAAATACTCGACGCTCTGCGAACTCAGGCGTCTGAAATGGCGACATATTCATTAAGTCCGGGAAAAACGCCGAAAAACCGCGATTTTATCAATTACTTCCTTCTGGAAAATCACAAGGGCTACTGCACTCACTACGCCACAGCCGGTGTAATACTTGCGCGTATGGCTGGTATTCCGGCAAGATATGCTACGGGTTATATCATTGTCGGCGACGATTTCTGTGACGATAATCTCAACTCCGACGGCTCCTATACCATAGACGTCAAGGATAACCGCAAACACGCCTGGGTGGAGGTCTATTTGGACGGCTACGGCTGGGTGCCCTATGAATTTACCGCCGGGTACTCGGCTCAGACTATCGACACATCGACTACCACAACCGCAGCGACAACAACTGCCCCCGTTAATACCGAAACTACTGCCGTGGATGAAAATATCTCAACCACGAAAAACAACGACACACAGACTACGGGAAATAATAGCGATAAGTCGCCGAGACGAACCACTGCGGCTGCTACCACAAATTACGGCGGAACAAGCACCGATGGAAATGGCGGCGGACACCGAAACAATGTAAGAAAGGATGATTTCAAGCTCCCGGCGGCAGTAAAATACAGCATCTACACTGTCATTCTTATAGGCGCGTCCATAGCTGTGGTGCTTGCGAGACGTAAAATTATGATGATATTCCGCAAAAAACATTTCAGCGAGGGCAATTCTGCCTCCCGTATGCACCATATGCACAGGTATATGGAACAGATTTTTGAATATATCGGTATCAAGCGGCAGGATATGCAGCTTGTGGAGTACTCAGGGTATGTTGAGAGATCTGCCGGGGATGTATACTTCCCAGCCGGAAGTTTTGAAGAGTTTACCGACGCTGCACTTCGGGCGGCATTCTCTGAAAATCCGCCGGATAAAAACGAACTGGAAAAATGCCTCAGGCTGACAGAATCAACAGCCGCGGCGATATATGAAAACATCAAAAAGATTGACAGATTTAAAATGAAATATCTGTCCTGCTTGTACTGACTTTAGGCAACACCGCATAAAGATTGTGTGGCAGATGCGCAGTCGATTTTTTCGTCAGATTGTATAAAAACTACACAGGCATACTGTCGTATGTAAAGGAGCTTTTTGTGCAAGATGACAGAAAATCTGACTGCGTATCTGACGCACAAGATTTAATCAGTGCTTCCTTAATTAAAAAGGCTGCTGTAAAATAACTACAGCAGCCTTTTCTTATTAGTATATAACGTTAACACGCCCTTAATCAGCAATAAAAGCGGCAAAAGCCTTGTATGCCATATACAAGTCCAGCTTGGAAATCACCTCATAGGGTGCGTGCATAGAAAGAACCGGCACTCCCATATCAATGGTATCAACATTGAGATTAGCAATATACGCCGCAACTGTTCCGCCGCCGCCGGCATCCACCTTGCCAAGCTCGCCCGTCTGCCAGATCACATTCCGGCTGTCCATAAGACGACGTATGCGTCCTGCAAACTCGGCAGAAGCATCAGAAGTTCCCGATTTGCCGCGAGAACCCGTATATTTCGTGATGCACACGCCCTTGTTCACGTATGCACAGTTGTTGCGCTCGTTAACGTCGGCAAAGGTCGGGTCAAATGCCGCATTTACATCGGCTGAGAGACACTGCGATGCCGAAAGGACATCTCTGCCCTCAGAACCGAGAGCTTCCGCAATATCCTCAATAAAATATTTTAGGTATGAGGAGCGGAGACCTGTGTTGCCGTCACTTCCGGTCTCCTCCTTGTCCGTGAGTACCGTTACCGCCGTATGTACGGGGGCAACGCAGTCAACAGTTGCCGCAAGCGCAGGAAAAGCGCAGCAGCGGTCATCATGTCCGTATCCGCCGATAAGACTTCTGTCGAAGCCGATATCACGCGCCTTGAAAGCCGGAACTGCTTCAAGCTCCGCCGAAATAAAATCGTCCTCGGTGATACCGTATTTATCGAAGAGAATATTCATGATATTCAGCTTCACCGCCTCGCTCGACTCGTCCTCGCGGAAAGGCATCGAACCGATAAGCAGGTTCAGATCTTCTCCCCTTATGAGCTTTGTCGCAGGACGCGTCATCTGCTCCGTGGCAAGGTGAGGCAGCAGGTCGGTCACGCAGAATACCGGCTCGCTTTCGTCTTCGCCGATATTAACCGTTACCGTCGAGCCGTCAGCCTTAATAACAACTCCGTGAAGTGAGAGCGGAATCGTCGTCCACTGATATTTCTTGATCCCACCGTAATAGTGAGTCTTGAAAAGCGCAAGCTCAGTGTCCTCATACAGGGGATTCTGCTTCAGATCCAGTCTCGGGCTGTCGATATGCGCTGCACAGAGGCGAACGCCATCGGCGATAGGCGCAGTACCAATAACAGCGGCAATAATCGCCTTTCCTCTGTTATTGCGGTAGATCTTGTCGCCGGGATTGAGCTTCATTCCCTTTTTATACTCGGTAAATCCAACGGATTCCAGCGTTCTGACTGCCTCTGCCACAGCCTCGCGCTCGGTTTTTGCAATGTCGAGAAAACGCTTGTAGTTCTCCGCAAAGGCAAAAACAGCCTTCTCCTCTTCGGCGTCGATCCTCAGATATCCGTTTTTTCGCTGTGAAAACAATTTCTCTTTCAGCTCTTTTGAAATGCTCTTTTCCTTATTCTCTGACATAGCTTTCTCCTTTCACGCATAAGCCGTCGCAGGACGGATGTGATTGTAATAATATTTTATTTTATCCGAAACCTCCTTGGATATACAGTAAACGTTATCCAGAGAGTCGTTATTCTCTATTATATAATCCGAATGGTCGGCAAAGAACTCTGCATCAAACTGTGAATCCATTCTGTCACGTGCCTGCTTGACAGTCAGACCGTCCCGGGTGATAATACGATACTCCCGAAGCTCCGGATCGGCAATAACAGAAATGATTATTTCGCAGAAATCATCCGCCCGGCTCTCAAAAAGCGTGGGAGCGTCAAGCAGGATAAGCTTCTGTCCATTATCCGAATACTCCTTTATTTGCTTTAGTATTTCGCTGGTGATATACGGATGAATGATCGTGTTAAGGGTCTCCAGCTTTGTTCTGTCCGTGAAAACAATGTTTCCCAGCGCTTTTCTGTTCATCGTTCCGTCGGGATTGAGGATCTGCTTACCGAAAATATCCGATATCTCCTCCAGACACTTACTTCCCTTTTCCACCACAAGCCTCGAGATCATATCCGCATTGATGACCGCGAATCCGTTCTTCTCAAAGACCTTGGAAACCGTGCTCTTTCCTGCACCTGTCTGCCCGGTCAGTCCGACAACCATAACATCTATCCCTGTCATACCCTTATCACCTCAAATCCTGCTGCTCTTATGAGCCTGTTGTAAACTGCAAGTCCCACACCGTCCTTCGAGGGTGCGCGGACGTATACCTTATCGGCGCCGATCTCGTCCAGTTCCCGAAGCCGCTGGAACAGAAAATGTGCCTGCTCTTCGCTGTCAGCGCCATATGTAACATACCTGTACGGGAAATTATCCGCATCTCCGTCAAATATCAGAGAATAGACATTCTCCCCGTAATTTTCGGAAATATATTCTATAAACCTGTCAAGCTCGCCCTCAACCATGACCACGTCTGCTTTTGGGGAATAATGCTTGTACTTCATCCCGGGAGATGCTGCAATACTTCCCTCCTCCAGCTCTTTCAGTATAGCCGGGTCGACGATCACCTCTTCGCATATTTCAAGGAGCATTTTCCTTGTTACAGCTCCCGGGCGGAGGATCCTCACGGAATTTTCTCCCTCAAAGGAAATAACCGTGGATTCCACGCCGAACCTTGACTCACCGCCGTCAACGACAGCAGCTATCCTGCCTTTCATGTCATCCATAACATGGGCAGCGCAGGTAGGGCTTGGCAATCCGGAAATATTCGCGGACGGAGCTGCAATAGCGCAGCCTGAAAGCTGAATTATTCTGTGCATGACCGGATGGGAGGGCACTCTTATTCCCACGGTCTCCAGTCCGCCGGAGGTGATCATCGGTATCCTGTCATTTTTCGGCAGAACCATCGTAAGCGGTCCGGGACAGAAGCGCTCCGCAAGTCTGTAAGCAAGCTCCGGAATTGATTTGGTGTATTTCACCGCCTCGGAAAAATCCGACAGATGCACGATAAGCGGATTATCGGCTGGTCTGCCCTTGGCTGCAAAAACAGCCCTGACCGCCGCTTCATTTACAGCGTCCGCACACAAACCATAGACCGTCTCCGTGGGGACAGCCACAACGTTTCCGCTTCTTATAAGCTCTGCAGCGGCAGCAATATCCTCGCCGCTGTCCTTCAATAAAACTGTATCTCTCTCCATATTTTTCTGAAATCACGACTCCTGACTTGCAAGTCTGGCTGCCTGATCTGCCGTTGCAAGAGCGTCAAAAACCTCGTCCAGATTGCCGTTGAGCATATCCTCCAGGCGATAAATAGTAAGTCCTATGCGGTGATCTGTGAGTCTGCCCTGGGGAAAATTGTAGGTGCGTATCCTTTCGGAGCGGTCTCCTGTGCCGACCTGCATCTTCCTCTCAGAAGCGACCTTTGCAGCCTGCTCCTCCTGCATCGCCTCATATATGCGTGAACGCAGGATCTTCATCGCCTTATCCTTATTTTTATGCTGACTTCTCTCGTCCTGACACTCCACCACCACATTAGTCGGCAGATAGGTTATGCGGACTGCCGATTCTGTTTTGTTGATGTGCTGACCGCCTGCACCGCTTGCACGGAAATAGTCGATTTTCAGATCGGTTGGATTAATTTCAAGCTCTACCTCGTCAGCCTCCACAAGAACCGCAACGGTAACAGTTGAGGTATGGATCCTTCCCTGGGACTCGGTTTCCGGCACACGCTGAACACGGTGAACTCCGCTCTCATATTTCAGACGTGAATACGCGCCGTCGCCCTCGATAGAAAAGCTTATCTCCTTAAAGCCGCCAAGCTCCGTAGGCTGAGCGTTAAGAACATCCTGTTTCCAGCCCTTGGACTCTGCATACATAGTGTACATACGGTAGAGTGAGTTGGCAAAGAGCGAAGCCTCCTCGCCTCCTGCACCTCCGCGGATCTCGATAATAACATTTTTATCATCGTTGGGGTCTTTCGGAAGGAGAAGTATTTTCAGCTCCTGGGAGATATTCTCCATTGCCTCCTTGCTTTCTTCCAGCTCGGACTGCGCCATCTCCTTAAAATCCTTGTCGAGACCGCCGCCGTCCAGCAGCTCCTTCGCCTCGTTATAGCTGTTCTGCGCAGTCCTGTATTCGCGTAACTTCTCGATGATAGGCGTCATATTTTTATATTCTTTCATTAACTGAGCATAAAGCTTATTGTCGCTGACAGTTTCGGGGTCAGAGAGACGCCGGCTTATATCCTCGTACTTCTCCTCCATTGCCGCAAGTTTTTCAAACATATACATCTTCCTTTCAAGATAGATCACATCAGTTCAAGAAATTTCTGCGGCTAACCCTCTGCCTCCCGGCGAACTTTTTTTATACTTTTCTCAATTTTAGCACGGGGAACGAGAAATTCTCTTCCGCAGCCTGTACATCTGAGACGAAAATCCATTCCTGATCTCAGAACAAGCATCTCATTTGCACCGCAAGGGTGCTGCTTCTTCATTGTCAGGACGTCATTAACGCGGATATCCATTCCCTCACTCCTCTTCCAAAAATCTTTTTTATATAATCGTTCACAAAAGCGTCCATTAACCATTATACCCCAAAAAGAGAACAAAATCAATATCTCCGACGCATATTTTTTTCAATTTGTGTAAAAATAATAAAAAACCGCAACCATAATAGGGCAATACCAACAAATTATTCAAGAGGAGAAGAGTATGGTAACAAGAATTACAGCCGAATTTGAGTCCCCTGAGTCAGCCGAGCTGGCATTGAAACGAATCCGCGAAAACATCCGGGGAGTTTACTCCACAAGTTATGTCTATAACAAACAGTCCGATAAGGCGGAAAGGATCCGGGGCAAGGATATTTACACTATAATGCCCACAGCCGCCGTGACCCAGAACTATCTTACGGCGGTCATGGATTCCCCGGCGTCTGTTGATTCAATTCCTGAGCCGTCGCGAAGCAGGAAAACAACCGTCTTTATCGTCTGTGACGGCAGCGGAACAAGCGATATATCCTCTGTTTTGTCAAATTCCGGAGCTGTCAATATAGATTCACCGGCAATATGAATATTCCATAATTTATCCGAATATGATTTATCATGAGAAATCATATGGAGGTAAAATCATGGAATACAGAACAAAATTCAAGCCGGAGGGCTGCCTTTTTAAAACAACTGAGAACCAGCGGTATATTTCATCCGTTCAGGGACTTAAAGAGGCAATGGAATCCGGCAGGATACTTGAAGCGCGCGTATCACTGTGTACAGGAGATCACGACCTGATCGTCGACTTTCCCTGGGGCAAGGGCATGATCCCACGGGAAGAGGGCGCGCTGGGCATAAGAGAAGGCATTACCCGTGATATCGCCCTTATATCCCGGGTAAACAAGCCTGTCTGCTTTAAGGTCATCCGTTTAAAAGAGGAAAAAAACGGCGCTGTTACAGCCTGGCTTTCACGAAGAGCCGCCCAGGAGGAGTTTGCCGTGGAACGGCTCAGCCAACTGAAACCAGGAGATGTTATCGAGGCAAAGGTCACACATCTTGAACAGTTCGGCGCATTTGTGGATGTTGGCTGCGGTGTAGCATCCATGATACCCATTGATGCAATTTCCGTTTCCCGTATATCACATCCATCGGACAGATTTGTTCTCGGGCAGATGATACGCACTATTGTCAAGGCAAAGGACGGTACGCGGTTATATCTGACTCACAAGGAGTTGCTGGGCACGTGGGAGGAAAATATCGAGAGTTTTCATGTGGGCGAAACTGTTTCCGGTATTGTCCGCTCCGTTGAAAGCTATGGTATCTTTGTGGAGATCGCGCCGAATCTTGCCGGTCTTGCGGAGCTGCGCAGCGATGTTTTCCCGGGTCAGAACGTCAGCGTGTACATAAAGGCTCTGATTCCCGAAAAAATGAAAGTAAAGCTGGTTATTGTGGATACCTGCGAGGACGGCAGCGAAAGCAGAGGCTTCACCTACTTCACTGACGCCGATCACATCAGCACCTGGAGCTATTCCCCGAAATGCTGCCGCAGAGAAATAATATCGGTTTTTGAATAACAAAAAGCCGCCTGTTTTTAGGTCGGTACTAATATAGAAGTTTTTCAACAACTATTATGTAAAGACCTATACAGCGGGCTATAACAGCAAAGACAGATACTTCCGTTTGAGAGGTATCTGTCTTTTTCGCTATATTAGGACTTATCCGAAAATAGTATCCAGTTTCGCTTCCAATGTCCCATCCTTAGCCAACAGCAAAGCATCGCACTATCGGAGATGATGATCCTCGATCAGCTCACTGCCGTCAAAGCCGAGAATGAAGTGCAGGGCAATCTGGTAGATGATCTCTGTCGGTACAAGCCCGTATACTTGATGCTCAAAGATATGCTGTAACCGCTGTGTTTCGTCAGGAAATGCTTGCTTCATGCCGTTACTGTTGAACAGTCGTTTCACGATCTCTGCTATGTACAGACCGGATTTCATGTACAGGTCTGCAAAAGTCTTGGTCGGATCATCAAAGCAGCCAGGGTTCTCCTGCTCCAACAGGTCAACCATCTGCTTTACAACGTGCTTAGACGTGAAGATCTGGTTGGTCTTCTGCGGTGGAATGTAGTCAAAGATATCCTCGGTATGAGTTTCATCAAAGTAATTACCCAACCGTGTACGCAATGCAAGGAATTCTTTGATAGAGTCATCGAATACGACTGGATGCCTTTCCCTCTTCTCTTCAGACCTTTGAACATCTTTGAAATATCTGCTCTCCAGTCATATATTTTACAGTAAACAATCTCATCGTCCGCTGTTTCTTCGTCATCATCAAATAATGTCATCTGCACGATTTCATCGGTCGGGATTCCATACGGCGGTGTGTCGTTTATGCCGTCCATCTGCCAGAAGTTCCAGCATATCACGTTCAGAAACTTCTCCAGTTCTTTCCGCGTAGCCCGCCGATGCCACCTTGCTTCGATATAGTCCGCCAGTGTATACAGCAGATTCATGCGGGCAATAAGCAGGTTGTCGCCCTGATACTCATAGCCGTACACGCTCTGAAATGCACGCAACGCCCACTTGAACCATTCGGCTTCATCGGTGGCGTTCTCGTTTATCACACGCAGCTTGCGGTCAAGGATGCCGATGCGCCGTTCAATGGGAATGATCTCACCCGTTGCCGTGTCATAGCGTGAAACGATGTACGGCGCTTCGCCGCAGGTAATTTCCAGCCGCCGGGAATCCACATACTGCTTCCAGTCCTTGCCCTTCGGAAAGGTGATCGGCTCTGTGATGACCTCCCAGCTCTGCCCATCCTGCCGATTGAAGACATCCGGACGACCGAACCATTCCGTATCGCAATCGTTATTCATCTGATCAACGATCCACGCAGGTGTGAACACTTCGGCACGTTTGCGGGTACGTTCTGTCTGCTCGGCTGCTGCCTTGTAGACTCTTGGTTGAATGTCGCAGGAATCAAATCCCAGCAGCGCACTCTCGGTCATCTGTGAATCATCCCTATATCCGGCACCGTAATCAGCATAGCTGTCTGATGCAAACATGATGTTTTTCCTCGTGGTCTTATCCTGCAACAGTCGCCTTACCAGCCCTCTGATCGGATAAGAATCCAGTTTTATCAGCTCTTCCAAAGGAACACTCCTCACTTGGGATTCTTTCTGAGTGGGGAGTGCCGTTTTTAGTCATGCATATCGTCATATTGCGGTGCTATACTATGTAACATATCAACTGATGTATGAGATTTCTCAAAACAGATACTTTTGCGAAAACCGAAATAATACAATATGCGATAGTGCCAAATGGCATACTGTCCCATATTGTAATTATACAGGATTTTTTGTAAAATTGCAAGTATAACATTGAAAATCGTCGGTTTAAATATAACGAGGTCACTATGTCGGAAAGTTTATCACGGATTATGACCACTGCGGCAAGGCTCATTATCAGTATGTGTACGGAAAGACTTACGAAGAAGCTGAACATAAGGTGCTGATCGGGCGTGAGGTCGCTTCTCGTTTCCTTTTGTGCAGATATATCACAGTAAACAAGATCTATCAGGAATGGCTAAATGCTGTGGTGAATCGAGTGAAGGAATCAACGTTTGCCAACTATCGGAACAAGTTTGAGAAGCATATTTTGCCTGAGTTTGGAGATATTCCGTGTGCCGACCTGACCGCAGGCAGGATCAATGCCTTTATAAATCAAAAGCTCACAGAAGGATTGTCTGCAAGCTATGTACGGGATATATTCACAGTTTTCAAAACGATGTTGAAATATGCGCAAGAGGAGTACGGTTTCAGACTGTCCCTCAAAAATGTAGTTCTCCCAAAATCTGAGCGAAAACAGGTAGAAAAGATCAGCGATACAGAGCAGAAGAAGCTCATTTCGTATCTGAAAGCAAATATGTCGCTCACTGCTTTTGGTATCCTGCTGTCACTCTTTATGGGACTGCGTATCGGTGAGCTTTGCGGTTTGAAATGGGAAGATATCGATTTTCAGCATAATATACTGCATATCAGGAGAACGGTTCAGCGTATCAGCTCCGCCAATGGCAACAAAAAAACAAAGATAGTTGTCTCTTCTCCAAAGTCTGCGACCTCATTCAGAGATATTGTGATACCCGACACTCTGATGCAATACTTTGAAACGTTTAGAAACGAAATCAATGCTTTTATCCTATCGGGAACGGACAAGCCCATTGAACCTCGAACGATGCAGTACCGCTACAAGAAGCTACTGCATTCCGCTAACGTGGAAAATCACAATTATCACAAGCTCCGCCACACATTTGCCACTAATTCCGCTGAAAAGGGCTTTAACGCAAAGGCACTGTCCGCCATCCTTGGTCACAGCAGTGTCACCCTGACACTCAACCGATACATTCATCCAGACCTCACCTATGAACGCAGGCTGATGAATATGTGTATGCAGTTGTAATAGGTTGTCAAAATAGCATCTTGAAAATTGAATAGTGGCGATTTTACGCTGTTTTATGAGTGCTTTCGCAAAAGTATCTGTTTTGAGAAAAATCGGATTTGGTTGTATTATAGGGTAACTGCGCACATTTTTCGCGCTGTGTGTGCACTGAAATGATGAAAAAGGAGCATCGCCTATGATGTGCAATGCTCCCTTTTATTGATTTATGCGATTAGATAAGCTCCTCTTTTAGTAAAAATCCCATTGTAGAGCCTTTGGAAATAAGAAAATCAAGAATTTTTACTGCTTTTCTTTTGATTGGAATATTTGTTTGAAATGAATCAATGTGATTGTTCACATAAGAAAAGATGTATTCTTCAATGTAATACAAGGTGTTATCAGGAAGGCTTTTGGCATATAAATGCGGTTTGTTCGTTATAATATCACTAATCCAATCTATACCTGTTTCGGTGAAAGTAGTTTTTCCAACCGTATTCAGGACTTGAGAAATAGCGAATAAAGTAGTGGGATTATAACCTAATCTGTTTGCGGCAACTATATAAAAGCTATTATTCTGCTGTTTGAGAGAATGCCATTGAGTCACATTCTCTTTCCAAAAAGGATTATACAGTAAATAAGTTGCCAAAACATCTTCATAGCCATAGCCTATATGAACAACCGTGTTGACATTTTTATAATTGTCAACGTTTTTTTCGTATTCTTGAAAGAAATAGTCTTGCATTAGTGTCCATAAATTCCAGAATGCATCATACCTTGGATTAACATCTTCCGCACTTACAATATCAGATAATAGCCTATTAAACTCTTGATTAAACCGTACTAACAGCATCAGTGCTTGAACAAGTTTTCTTCGGCTATCATTGTTGATGTTTAATAGATATTCCGCAAGCCATTTTTTATACTCGCTTTCCAACACAGAGATTCTGTGGAATTTATCGTCATAATTGTCATGGAATAATTTCTCCCAAAACTGCTTTCCAATAGTTATAACAAAGTTCAATACACTGGTATCTTGGCAATCTAATATCGCATTCATATATAATTTTGTGTTATAATCAAGTTTAGTGAAATCTATTGATTCAAGAGAATATTCGTCAACAGATAGCAGAGCTGCTATATCTTCCTTATTAGAATCAACAAAAGCAACAACATCGTTTCCATCGTATGAAGCTATAAGCTTTGAAAAAATAATAATCAACTTGAAAGATAAATCTCTATCTTTCTTCCACAGACCAGACAATGGATAGATCATATTGTTTTCAATCTGTTTGCGATAATCAAGCATATAAGCAAGAAGTATGATACTCGGATTCGTCCATTCGACATCATTGGTGCTCTGCTCTGCCATATTCGATATTTCCGACATGATAACCGCTTTAACATCATGATCAAATAATGAGCTTGAACTATTCTGCAAAAGACCAAATCCAAGTTCTAAGATGGTGTTCTTACAATAAATGTATTGATCACTATCAAGTGTATCGCGAAAATCTCGTAAAAGAACAGCTATAGTAAATGTAATAATGTCAATACTCATCAGTGGTAAATCTTCTTCATCAGACTCTATCAGTGCTTTAGCAGCCTCGTATGCTGATATAGGGTTATCTTCGTATTTACTATAATTTTTGCATTTTTCATCATTCTTATATCGAAATGAAGCCCAAAGCATTAATTCAGTATCACCTAATTTTGCAGCATATTCTGCGTTGCTGTTTTGTGCATACTCTATAACTTACTGTGGCATATCTGCTTTCATTGGAATTCTTATTTGACTATCTTCGACAATCGGTTCTGCATCAGGAATATATTTCCTTAAATCACTCCGATAGAAAAATGCCTGATAAGTTGGATGCCATTTTTCAATATCGATTGTTGCTTTATCAAGAGCTACATATAGTTTATTAAGGCGTTTCTTAAATTCATCATCTGATAAATTACCTGGATTTACTTGGTACTGTAGAATAATGTCTTCGAAGGACTTTTTTCGGAATTCTTTTTTGTTGCTTTTTATTCTCTCATCATCGAATTTTTTGTTTCGCGGACTTAACCCTCTAAAATAGTTTACTCCATGTTCCTTCGATAAACGTGATTTATCTAAATAAAACAGTTCCTTGGTACGAAGTAGCACACAGCTTAAATCAAATAATTCGTCGGATAAGCAATCACTGCACTCAACACTACTGCTGTTATTGCTACATTATTACTATTTTTCAATAGGTATGAGCATAGTTCAATCGCTTCTTCTTTTGATTTGCTTTTAACATATAACATTAAATAATCTTCAAGTGCCATAAGAGATGATTCAAGCAAATGAGGTGTAACACTTGTTCCACGGTAGGCTTTCCATAATCGATCACTACATATCTGTGAAATAATCTCTTCGTCGCTCAGTACAATCTGAATCTCGCAGCATTCGTGATAATGTTTATTCAAATCTGAATCCTTATAGTTTGTTGCAGCATTGTTTGTAAGGTCAATAATGAAATCTATTGTTTTCATCGTCTGCATCTGCAATACTGCATATACAGGTGTCTGATATGCACTGGACGGAAAATACATTGAGTGTAAATGATCGTTGAAACCAAAATGCGGCTCCATCTCTATGGAAGAAAAATGGTCATTATCATCTTTATATAGCCAATATGCCCATGCTAATTGAAGCAGCTTTTCAGGAATTGCGGCATATACTTTCCCACATTCATAGATATTTGAAAGCGATTGTGTTAAGAAAAAATAATTTTCTGTGCCGAACAACAGGAATGGTGCGAAAATTATTGTTGACAGAGTAACCTCTGTACTTCTCTTGCAGAACATTCCGCAGGTTGTGATCGGTATGGAAGCCACATCCGTTTATGGTGATAATCTCATGCGATTTCTTCGAGAAAGCGGCAGTCTTGGACGTTTTGACCGACACCTGTATATGCTCAATCCCAAGCAGGTCAAAAAGTTCCGTGATGCCTATTCCGATTTTCCGAAAAACGATTATGTCGATTCCTTCGTCATTGCAGACCACCTCCGCTTTGGCAGAATCAATAAGGAGGTCTACATGGACGATTATAAGTATCAGGCGCTCAAGATGTATACCCGGGCGCGCCATCAGCTCGTACAGGAACTGACACGAGAAAAGCATCGTTTTCTGAACACTGTTTTCATTCGTTTTTCCGGACTGACACAAGAGAAAATTTTCTCCAACAAATTCGGCGCAACGTCAATGGCTCTGATCGAGGAATTCTCTTCGCTTGATGAGCTTGCGTACATGAGTACCGATGAGCTTGTGGATTTTATCCGTAAACACGGCAAAAACCACTTTGAGAATCCGGAAGAGATCGCGGAAGCTGTTCAGCGTGCTGCGAAGAATTCTTACCATCCGCCGCAGGTCATTGCGGATGCCGCCAAGCAGAGATGATCGCCATCTCTATGAACACCATCCATCTGCTCCAGAAGCAGATCAAGGAGTACGACAAGGCGATTGAAAAGATGCTTAAAACTATTCCGCAGACATTGACCTCAATCAAGGGCATCGGCAATGTCTATGCTGCTGGAATCATCGCTGAGATCGGCGATATTAACCGCTTTCCCAGTCAGGCAAGCGTTGCAAAATATGCCGGTCTTGTCTGGACTCAGCACCAGTCCAGTGACTTTGAAGCTGAGGACAAGCGCATGATCCAAGGCGGTAATCATCATCTGAAATACTATTTGTGCGAAGCTGCAAACGCTCTGCCAGAAAGTTGGTCAGGTTAGTCTATATACTGCTGAAGACTAACCGCCTGTATGTCCCGCCGGAGGAGTATTGATCCGGCACCTCCAGCCTGCCGAAAAAATTTTTTTCGGCGCAGGCTTTTGTAGGAGATACCCTTTTTGTCTCTTTTTAGGCAGATTATACGGCTTTTGCCTTCATTTTTCTACTTTTTGCCTATTGACATTTTACCGTAGGACTCCAAATCATTATTGTAGATACATTATATATCACAATAACGCCGGAGTCCAGTTCTGTGGAATAATTGTAACCATTTTTGTGAAGTGCGCAGCAATTCCAAATGTAAGGCCAGTGCAAGGCGCACATATCAGATCATCGCTTCAACCGCAATAACTGTGATTTAAAATACATCAACGGCTGCCAGAGCCGATCCACTTCGTCCTTGATTTCCTCGATATCATTCTCGTAAATCTTGCTCGTGCTATTGACACGAACGGCAATCTGATTAATATTGTTTGCGATATTTCCAGCAAATCGGACAAGCTTGTTTAACTCAGATTCGCTAAACTGAACGATGTAGCCATCAAAGATTCTTTGCGCTATAATGATAACATAGCTTGCTGTATCTGTCGGAAAGAGAGGTTAATATGACAGACAAGATAACAGCATTATATTGTCGTCTTTCGCAGGACGATATGTTACAGGGTGAGAGTAACAGCATCACCAATCAGAAGGCTATCCTCAAGAACTATGCAGAAGACAACGGTTTCCGCAATACTGCTTTCTACGTCGATGACGGAGTGAGCGGAACGACATGGGAGCGCGAAGGCTTCAAAGCGATGATGGCTGACATCGAAGCAGGCAAAGTCGGCACGGTCATCACCAAAGATTTGAGCAGACTCGGCAGAGACTACTTGAAGACTGGTGAATACATCGAGATCATTTTCCCGATTATGATGTCCGCTATATCGCTATAAACGATAATGTGGATACATTCAAGTCGGAAAATGAGCTGATGGCTTTCAAGAACATTTTTAATGACTGGTACGCTCGTGATACGAGTAAGAAGATCAGAGCCGTATTCAAGGCAAAAGGGCAGTCGGGTAAACATCTGTCCAACCCGATCTACGGCTACAAGCATTCGGATACGGATAAGAACCTGTGGGTGATTGATGAAGAAGCCGCAGAGGTGGTACGCAAAATTTTCCGCCTTTCCATTGACGGATATGGTCCGGCACAGATCGCTCGCATCTTGACGGAGCAAGGTATCCCGACTCCGACAGCCTACGCTCTGTCGCAGGACAGAGACAACGGTCATAAGAATGCCAATCTCAACCGTTGGGGTATTGAAACTATCTCGGGTATTCTTGAAAAGCCCGAATACGCAGGTCATACTGTGAATTTTCGTACTCATGTGAAGTCCTACAAAAACAAGAAACGTGTGGATAACCCGAAAGAGGACTGGCTGATTTTTGAGAATACCCATGAAGCCATTATCCCCCAGCAGGAGTTTGATCTGGTGCAGGAACTTCGCAAGAACAAGCGCCGTCCGACAAAGCACGAGGAAGTCAATCCGTTTTCAGGCATCTGTTACTGTGCCGATTGTGGAAGGAAGATGTATCTGTGCCGTGCCACAAGCTTGACCGCCGATCAAGAACATCTGAAATGCGGAACTTATGCAAAAGACAAGAATGGCTGCACAATTCACTTCATCAGGACGATTGTGTTGAAGGAGATCATTCTCGGTGAGCTGAACAAGATAATTTCCTTTGTCAGGGAGAATGAGGACGAGTTTGTGCAAGCAGCTATGGACAATTCCGTTCGAAAGCAGTCCTCGGAGCTTGCAAAGACAAAGAAAAAGTTGAAAGATGCTGAGAAGCGTATCTCAGATCTTGACAGGCTATTCACAAGGCTTTATGAGGACAATGTTTCGGGTAAAATCTCCGGTGAACGTTTTGCAATGATGTCAGCAGGATATGAGGATGAACAGAAGAAGCTCAGAGCGACTGTTGCCGAGCTTACTGCTTACATTGATACTTCCGAACAGAAATCCACAGATGTGACTGCATTCATCAAGGCAGTAAAGAAGTATGAGCATATCTCAAAGCTTACTCCTGAAATCATGCACGAGCTTATCGAGAAGATCGTTGTCCACGCTCCTGATAAGAGCAGCGGTCATCGCACTCAGGAGATCGAGATTTACTATCGCTTCGACGTTGCCGTAACGACTGCCGTTGCTGACAGTATGAAGTATGACAAAAAGAGAAAGGCTGCGTAACCGCTGAGGTTACGCAGCCTGATCTTCAAATCATAAAAACTTCTTTATCAGTACCCATCTTTCAGGCGGCTTGATTTTTATTTAGAATGCAATTTCCTCTGCAATATGATGAAGCTTCTCATCATAAGGCTTCTTCATAGAAAGCGCCTCCTGGATATCATAGTCAACTATCTTGCTGTCCTTGATTCCGACAACTCTGTTGCCTATACCCTGCTCGAGAAGCTCAACGGCATAATAGCCCATCCTTGTAGCCTCTACTCTGTCTCTCAGTGTAGGACTTCCGCCTCTCTGAACGTGACCAAGAATAGTAGCACGAGCCTCGATACCTGTCTTTTCCTGGAGCGTAGTTGCGATCTCCTGAGAATGTCCGATGCCCTCGGCAACAATCACAACGAAATTCTGCTTGCCCTTAGCCTTTTTCTCCAGCATTGTATTTGCGATAGCATCCAGGTCGTAGGGAACTTCCTTTGTGATTATATCGGTAGCGCCGCAGGCAATACCTGTATTTACGGCAATATGACCTGCACCTCGTCCCATAACCTCAACAACTGAAATTCTGTCGTGGGACTGTGATGTGTCACGAAGCTTGTCAACCAGCTCCATAGCTGTATTCATAGCTGTATCAAAGCCGATCGTGTAGTCTGTGCAGGATATATCATTGTCTATAGTTCCGGGGAGACCGATGCAGAGCATTCCCATTGCGGAAAGATCTGCTGCGCCTCTGAACGAACCGTCGCCGCCGATAACGACAAGGCCCTCGATACCCAGCTCGTCGCACCTTGCCTTAGCCTTTGCAACGCCCTCCTGAGTTCTGAACTCGGGACATCTTGCTGTGTAGAGAACAGTTCCGCCCTGGTGGATTATATCCGATACGCTTCTCTCATCCATAGGCACAATGTCACCGTTGATAAGTCCATTGTAACCTCTCTTGATTCCGTAAACCTCCATGCCCTTGCTGAGAGCAGCTCTTACCACAGCTCTGACAGCAGCGTTCATTCCGGGAGCGTCACCGCCGCTTGTAAGTACGCCAATCTTCTTGATCATAAACACTTCTCCATTCTGCTTTCCGCATATATTGCTGCCTGTTACGGCTTACATTTCATACATTTATATTTTACATCTTTTCTCAGAAAATGTCAAGAGGGAAGCTGTTAATTTTGCTTTCGGCAAATATTTTCCGTCATTTTGCACAAACGTAACTGTTGACTTGATGCTTTTTCAACAATCGCAGTTTCTTCTCAGATCAATCCCATATTCTCCTGAGAAATATAATCCCCAAGCGCTCTGACAGTCTCATGTCTGATCTCCAGAGAGATATGGTTCTTCGGACGAACCATTTTTTTCGCGTCAGTAAGATAAAAGCACACCTCTGTCTTTCCGCCGAACTCAGCAGACGTCTCTGTCAGCCGCTCCATGGGAACACTGTCCGAGGAGACTTTAATGCACAGCCGCATATTGGAGATCATTGGATCGAAGTCATCCTCAACCACGATATTTCCGCAGATCACATTGATCTCCTCGTCCTTGAAAGAGACCTTTCCACTGATGTATACAATAGTCTCCTCCGTCAGCTTCGTTCCGTTGAGCATATACAGCTCCGGGAAAACGATAGTATTCAGCTCGCCCGTCCCGTCGGAGATATTCAGAAAACACATATTATCGCCTTTTTTCGTCTTGTGTATCTTTTTCTCCTGTATTATGCCCATCAGCTTCACAGACAAGCCGTCCCTGACTGTTTCATCAACGGTCAGCCCGGCTATGCTGCGCACTTTCAGCAGATTTCCCAGCCAGTTGTATTCCCACAGCGGATTGCCTGTAAGATAAATTCCCGTCGCCTCTTTTTCCATTGCAAGAAGCCGTTTTCTATCATATTCCGGTCTGTACGGCAGCTTCATATCCGCAGGCTGAGCTGCTGCCGAATCGAAAAGTCCCAACTGACCATCAATTACGCTGCGCCTGTCCTTTCCGGCGCCGTCCAGGAGCATATCGTAGCTTTCCAGCATCTGCCGCCGATTAGCTCCCAGTCCGTCGAACGCACCTGCCATTATAAGATTTTCCAAAGCCTTTTTATTCAGCTCCCTGCCGCTTACACGCTCACAGAAATCCTGGAGACTGGTATAATTTCCGTTAGCCTTTCTCTCAGAAATAATCCTGTCCGAAAGTCCGCTTCCTGCGTTTTTCACCGCAAGCAGTCCGAAATACAGTCCGTTTCCATTGTATACAAAGCCTTTTTCACTATGATTTATATTTGGCGCAAGAACATCCATGCCGTGTCTGCGGCAGTCCGCAATATACTCGGTAAGCCTGTCTCCTCCGCTCATGACGCTGGACATCAGGGAAGCCATGTATATTCCGCGGTAATGACATTTCAAATACGCCGTCTGATATGCCAGATAGGCATAGGCGGCAGCGTGCGATTTATTAAAGGCATATGACGCAAAGCTGACCATTTCGTCAAAGATCTTATTTGCCGTCTCTTGAGAAACTCCGTTTTCCATAGCTCCCGAGACAAAGCTCTGGCGCTCTTTCAGCATTTCCTCATGCTTCTTTTTCGCCATAGCCCGGCGGACAATATCCGCGTGACCGTAAGAGTACCCGGCAAGCTTCCGGCAAATTTCCATGACCTGTTCCTGATAGACCATAACGCCGTGTGTATCCTCCAGTATCTCCCTGAGCAGCGGGTGAAGATACGTGATCTTCGCGGGGTCACGCTTATTCCGGATATACGTAGGAATAGATCTCATCGGTCCGGGGCGGTAGAGCGAAATTATCACTATCAGATCTTCCAGCCGTTCCGGGACAAGCTCCGTAAGCTGTTTCGTCATGCCGGCGCTTTCAAACTGAAAAACTCCCGATGTATCGCCTTTTGCCAGCATTTCAAAAACCCGGCTGTCATCCACCGGGATCTTGCCGATGTCAAAATCCGACTCGGTTTTCCTGATCTCGTTTACCGCATCCCTGATAACCGTAAGGTTTCTGAGTCCCAGAAAATCCATTTTCAGCAGCCCCAGGGATTCAAGGTGGGTCATAGTATACTGCGTAATTACGGTGTTGTCATTTTTTTGCAGCGGTACAAGCTCATCCAACGGAACAGCCGATATAACGACGCCTGCTGCGTGGGTCGAGGTGTGCCGCGGCATCCCCTCAAGCTTCATAGCAAGGTCTATGAGCCGTTTTACTGATTTGTCGGCGGAATACATTGACGAAAGCTCCTTGTTCTCACGCAGGGCGTCCGCCAGCTTCATCCGCGGGTCGATCTGCTTCGCTATCTTGTCCCCCAGACTATAGGGAAGTCCCAGCACACGGGCAATGTCGCGTATCGCCGCCTTGGCTTTAAGAGTATCGAAAGCAATTATTTCCGAGACCTTATCCTCACCGTATTTTTTCACCACGTAATCCTTGACGGACTGCCTTCCCTCGATGCAGAAATCCACGTCGAAATCGGGCATACTCACGCGTTCCGGATTCAGAAATCTTTCAAACATCAGATTATATCTGATCGGATCAATGCCGGTTATTCCGATGCAATAGGCGCAGAGACTTCCTGCTCCCGAACCCCGTCCCGGCCCTACAGGGACGTTATGCTCACGGGCATAGCGAATGAAATCCCAGACAATGAGAAAATAGTCTGTAAAATGCTTTTCGTCGATTATTTTCAGCTCATATTCCAACCTGTCCACAATGCTTTTTTCCACATTTCCGCCGTACAGCCGATAGAGACCGTTAAAGCTCAGTTCCCGGAGGTATTGACTGTTGTCCCTGCCGCTCTCCGCCTCGAACTCGGGAATTTTGACCGCGCTGTCGAAATTCATCTTCACGCTGCATCGCCTGGCTATCAGCGCCGTATTTCTCAGCGCGTCCTCGTGTCCCTTGAAATGCGACGCCATTTCCTCCGCCGAACGGAGATAAAATTCATCGGTGTCAAAGCTCATGCCGTTGGGCTGTCCCAGAACGGTAGCTGTCTGTATGCAGAGAAGCACATTCTGCATTTCTGCATCTTCCTTATTTATATAGTGGCAGTCGTTGGTCGCGGCAAGGGGTATTCCCGTCTCATCGGAAAGCCTGTACAGCTTCGGTAGATTCAGCCGTTCTTCGCGTATGCCGTGATCCTGGATTTCCAGAAAATAATTACCCTCGCCGAATATTTCCCGGTATTCCAAGGCTTTCCTCTTAGCATCGTCATAGCGGCCGTCAGAAAGAAGCCTCTGTATCTCCCCGGCAAGACAGGCGGAAAGACAGATCAGTCCGCCGTGATATTTTCTCAGCAGTTCCGTGTCAACTCTGGGCTTGTTATAAAATCCCTCGATATTTGCCGCAGAGACAAGCTTTACAAGATTGCTGTACCCCTCGTTGTTCTCGCAAAGGAGTATGAGGTGGTACGGTCTGCCGTCCAGCCCGGGGTCTCTGTCCGTCCTTTTTCTCGGCGCAACGTATACCTCGCAGCCGATTATCGGCTTGATGCCAGCTTTTTCCGCAGCACGGAAAAACTCGGGAACGCCGTACATATTCCCGTGATCCGTTATTGCAACGGCTGTCTGTCCAAGCTCCCGGACGCGCTCCATAAGCTGATCTATCCGGCAGGCACCGTCAAGCAGACTATACTCCGTGTGTACATGGAGATGAACAAATTCATCGTTTCTCATTTTCCGGCTCCCGTTTTTCTGATATTCTCCGCAATTTTCGCCAGTTTCATGAACCTGTGGTTGACTCCCGAGCGGCTTATGGGAACAGACAGACTTTCGCCTATATCGCTGAGGCTCATGTCCACATTGTCAAGGCGCAGCTCCGCGACCTCCCTCAGCTCATCGGTCAGGCTGTCAAGCCCGTCCGTTTCAGCTATTAGCCGTATATCGCGTACCTGCTTCATCGCAGCATCCACAGTCTTGTTGATATTGGCGTTGTCGCAGTTGGCAATGCGATTCGCCTTGTTCCGCACGTCCTTATAGATTTTCACATTCATCAGCTCCAGCGTGCATTGCTGAGCGCCGATAAAAGTAAGCGTGTCCTCTATGGATTCGCTGCCCTTGATGTAAACAACGATCTGCCCTCTTCGCACGGCGTGTCCTGCCGTGACACCGATGTCGCCCAAAAGCGCGATAAGCTCCGCCGCCAAGGATTCATCCGGCGCCGTGAACTCCAGGTGATATTCCTTTTCGGGATTATTTACACTTCCCGATGCAAGAAAAACGCCTGCCGCAAAGACTCCGAGACTTCCCGTTGATATGATATCCTCATCAATGCTCCGGAATCCGCCGCCGAAATGATAGCGCAGGAAAACCTGCTCAATAAGCTCCTTTTCGGTTATGTCAAAGATATACATTATTCTGCCGTTTTTTCCCTGCGACTCCTTGAACCCAAGCTCCGTGCGGAAAATTCTGCTGAACAGCTTCCCGAAAGCGTCGGCGACGATCCTGCTTTTACTCTGAAAGCAGATCCTCTCCTCGCTGAGCACCCGGCTGAACAACAGCATACCGTAAAGGCAGGCAAAACGTTTATCCTTATCGGTTATATTATTGCAGATCTCTCTGCGTACTTCATCGGAAAACGACATTTTCTTCCTCCCCGAACAGGAATCCGCACACCGAAGTATGCGGATGCGTAATATTTATGTACATTTTTTGCACAGGATCATCTTAAGGCAACACCGCACAAAGACCGCCTGACGGCTTTGTACGTCATATGCTTGCATATTTGACCTCATATCACACAAAATCTCCTTGCCATACGACAGTATGCCTGCGTCGCTTTTGTGCAATCTGACGAAAAATCTGACTGCGCATCTGCCGTACAATCTTTGTGCGGTATTGCCTTAATTAAGCTTTTTATCCTTTGTAATATCCCTATGATATTTCTGAACTCTGTAATTGTTTTCGATAAGGTAATCCGCCATAAGCTCCGCAAAAGTAATGGAACGGTGCTTTCCCCCGGTGCAGCCGAACGCGATGACAAGTTGGCTCTTGCCCTCCCGTATGTACAGCGGAATCAGAAACTCGATCAGCTCCGAAAGGCGCGCGAAAAGCTCCTGGGACTGCTCCGAAAGCATTACGTATTCGCGGACGCATTCCTCCAGACCGGTGTGATTTCTCAGTTCCTCAATGTAGTAGGGATTCGGCAGGCATCTCACGTCGAAAACCAGGTCAGCCTCCGTTGAAACGCCGTACTTGAAACCAAAGGACATTATTTTAATAGAAAGAGAGTCAGAGCTGTTATCCAGGAAAAGCCCCTTGACCTGCTCTTTTAGCTGTGACGAGGAATACTGGGACGTTTCAATGAAATAGTCCGCTATCTCCCGAAGCTGCGAAAGCTGCATCCGCTCATATCTGATAGCCTCGTGCATATTGCCGCTGAACTTATCGTCCAGAGGATGCTTGCGCCTTGTCTCCTTGTAGCGCTTTATCAGGACTTCGTCGTTCGCCTCGGCAAAAAGGACCTTGACCTCGACGTCGTTCTCGGATTTAAGAGTCTGCCAGGCGCGGAAAATCTCCGTGAACATATCCCCTGTGCGTATGTCAACAGCTACGGCAATCTTGTCTATACCCGTTTCGGACTTTCTGCAAAGATCCACAAACTGAGGAATAAGCTTGGGCGGAATATTGTCGATGCAGTAATAGCCTATATCTTCCATTACGTCCATGATGCTGGATTTTCCTGAACCGGACATCCCGGTAACGATCAAAAGCTTCATAATCATCACTCCATTCTCAGAACCTGTTTAGTATCTTTTTGTGTGCGAATCTTCGAGCAAATTTGCCGAAAGGACGTGCGGAAAAGATGCTGAACAGTCTCTTATTCCAAAATAATCGGTTCAAGCTCGAGAACATATCCCGTCTTTTCCCTTACGACTTTTTTGACATCGCCGCAGAGCTTCAGCACATCCTCCGCCGACGCACCGCCGATGTTTATTACAAATCCGCTGTGCTTCTCGCTGACCTGAGCTCCGCCGACAGTATATCCTTTCAGTCCGCACTGCTCGATAAGCAGCGACGCATAGCTTCCCTCCGGACGCTTGAACGTACTTCCTGCGCTGGGATATTCCAACGGCTGCTTTGAAGTTCGTTTTCCGAGGCATTCGGTCATTGCCGACTTTATTTCATCCTTATCTCCTTTTTTCAGGGAAAAAGTAACAGAAGTCACAATGCAGTTATTCTCCGAAAAGGCGCTGTGCCTGTAGGAAAGCTTCATTTCCGGAAGCATCATTGTTCCGGACTTTCCTGCCGGGTCAAGATATCCCGCAGAAGATACGACGTCCTTCATTTCCGTGCCATATGCTCCGGCGTTCATATAGAGTCCGCCGCCTACCGTTCCCGGGATGCCGTAAAGATTTTCCATTCCGGTCAGACCGTTCTCCTGAGCTGCTCGGCAGACTGCGCTGAGGCTTGCTCCTGCCTGTGCCGTAATGGTACAGCCATTCACTGTTATCTCCGAAAAATCGCTGCCGAAATGAAGTATCACTCCGTCGAAGCCGTTGTCTGACGCGATAATATTGCTTCCCCTGCCCAGAACCGCAAATTTTATGCCGCGTTCTTTCAGCCATTCCGCAATATGCGCGGCAGTTTCGGCGCTGTTGATCTCCACGACCGCCGGACATTCTCCGCCGATCTTAAATGTCGTGTACGCGCTGAGCAGACGATCTGTTTTAAGATCACATCCTGATATCCGGCACTGTTCTGCCAATTCATCCAAATAATTCATCAATTCACCTGTTCAATCAGAAGTTTTCGTAATTTCTCACCGTTTCCTTGGGGTCGGATTCCATGCCGAGTCTGTGGAGCAGCTCAGCCGCCGCATTATATCCCATTTTCTTCTGTCTGTTGTTCATGGCTGCGACCTCCAGGATAACTGCAAGGTTTCTGCCGGGCTTTACGGGAATTGTAAGCGACGGCACTTTTACTCCCAGCAGACTGACATACTCGGTATCTACGCCCATTCTGTCATAGATCTTTTCGGGATCCCACTGCTCCAGCTCAACGACCAGATCGAGCTTCTCCGTCATCTTAACGGCGCCTATACCGAAGAGGCGGCGTGCGTTGATGATGCCTATGCCTCTCAGCTCCAAAAAATGGCGGATGTTATCCGGTGAGCTTCCGACCAGGCTGATGTTCGAGACCTTTCTTATCTCTACAGCGTCGTCCGCAACA
This sequence comes from Ruminococcus sp., assembly GCA_017935865.1. Taxonomy (GTDB): domain Bacteria; phylum Bacillota; class Clostridia; order Oscillospirales; family Ruminococcaceae; genus Ruminococcus. Next base: position 34,856 of record JAGBGT010000024.1, read on the forward strand.
AGACGATGTCCTCTCTTTACAAGCTCAATAGCCGTCTCGCTCTTGCCTACGCCGCTTTCGCCGGTGATGAATACGCCCTCGCCGTAGATTTCGATGAGAACTCCGTGGCGCGTTACTCTCGGAGCAAGATTCAGATTGAGGAATGCGATAAGTCCGGACATGAAGTTCGATGTACTCTCCTTGCTTCTCAGCAGCGGCACTTCGTACTCCTTGGCAAGCTCCAGCATCTCAGAAAAATAAGGAAGCTCACGTGCGATTATCAGCGCAGGAAGCCTCTGGGAAAAGAGAAGCTGAAGCCGCTCGCGCCTTGTCTGCTCGTCGATAGTCGAGAGATAGGCGAACTCCATTTTTCCGATGATCTGTATACGCTCCGGATTGAAATACTCATAGAAGCCCATGAGCTGTAATCCCGGTCTGTTTACCTCCGTCTGGTCGATCATTAATTCATCCGCATCCTTCGGAATGTTGATGACCTCCAGTTTAAATTCGTCAATTATCCTTTGCAGTGATACTTTGAAATTATCTGCCATAATTATTCTCCTTGTTCCCGGAATCAGCCGAATATAAATGAATCGTATCCGTATTCCGCAATTTTCTCCCTCGCATCGCCGACCTGGGCGGCTGTGAGAGACGAGCCGGTCAGGCGGACGCTTACATTAAAATCCGACAGCTTATCCGCTGTCAATGTTATACATTTAAGAGCTATATCTCCCGGGCTGCCCGAAAAGTCATACTGCGCAGCACTGTTGCCCAGTTCGTCAATATCCACGCGGAGAATAACACTTGTAGCCGAGAGAAGCATCGGCTGGAGCACGTCTCCCCTGCCGCCGAGGATGTCTGCCGCCGATATTTCCACCTGCATCGAAGCTCCGTTCGACATTGCCTTGTCGTACATCAGATTTGCCGCGGATGTAAGCGCCATGCAGCGGTCGCTTCTGCCGTAGCGCTCCCCAAGCAGATCCAGATCGCTCTGACGGAAAGGCGGAAAAACAAGCCCGGAACAGATTATTCTGTCAAATCCTGCCGCAGATATCTCCGCAGTTATCTCCGAAAGATAGTCAAGAGCTTTCTGAGAATACGGAGACATCCAGGGCTTTCCGCCTGCATCCGCCTCGTTGTCTATCCACTGCGAACCGTCGGCATAAGTAACATATCCGGCATCGTAATATGCTGCCGGAAAACAACTGTCCTCAAAAGTGCTGATGACGGCAGCCGCTTTATAGCCGTTACTCTCCACCACCGAAACTATCTCATCCAGGCTCATAGATCCATGAACAGCTCCGACTGTCTGCGCGTCATATACAGAGCTGCCGTACCACAAAAAACCGTCGCTGGATTTAAGCGGGATCTCGATATAGCTGATGTTCGTATCAGCCGGCAAGGCGCTTATGGCTGATTGCAGGCTCTCGGAATTTTGCAGATCGGATGTTTTCAATGCCGCTCCGACGACGATTTCGTCCGGGTGCGTCCCGGTTGACTGTACCGATTCCGGCTTGGTCGCCGGCTCTGTTTCTTTGTCAGCGTAGGCAGTTGTGTCAGCCGCAGTAGGCTCAACCTCCGGCTTATCGCCTTTGTGCTGAGTGTAGTTTATTATCGGCTCAGCGACACTGTAGCCGATAAAGCCTATTCCGCCTATGAGGAGGACAGTCAGAACTGCGGACATAAACTTCCCGAAAGGACTTTTTCCGTAGTAATTTTTCTCTTTGGTTTTGTAGATTTTCCTTCCTTTGTGTTTGCGTTTCATTAATTATCTCCTGAAATTGATCCTTTATGGCAACACCGCGCAAAGATCGTGCGGCAGATGCGTTGCCTTAGGTCAAAGCGTATACAGCCATTGAAATTATGCCAAGGTAAACAAGCATTGCCGGAAATCCTCTGAATGAAGCCGGAACGCTGACAGAATTAAGTCTGCGGTATGCGGCGGTCAGAATAAACGCAGCAAGAATAAATCCGGTACCTGCTTCGGCGCCTGCTATCATAAAGCTGCCCATGGTGTTGAGCGTAGGGTGGAGGGAAAGCCTGTCGGAAACCGAGAAAAGCGTTCCCATTACAGCACAGTTGAATGCCGAGAGGTGGACATATTTTCTTGTCGTACCAAAGCCTGCCCTGTCGGCAAAATACAGGACAGTAAGCAAAAGTACATATAAAATTCCCACTGCCGCCGTGTAGAGCAGCAGCCGGAAGTCATTATACTGGTCGGGCAGCAGAAGCTCGATAAAGTATGTCGCCGCTGAACCGACAGTTGTGAATACAGTTATTGTTATGGCGATCCAGAGAAGATTTTTACGGCTTCCGGCTGCAATGAAAAGAGTGCTTGTTCCCAGCGCCTGCGACAGGATGAGATTTGTCGTCAGCAGCACGACAAGCTCAGCTATCAGAAACATTCTCGTCACCTCCGTCGCCCCGGGTGTCGTCCGAGCCGAAAACCGACAGGAACTTCCGGTAGATTCCGCACATCACGCCCAGAATGATAAATCCGCCAAAAGGCATAGCCATGCCGCTGATAAGAATATCAGCGTCCATAACTCTTCCGCAGACGGTGCTGTATGCCAATATCTCCCGGATAAGGGAAATAGTCAGCATAACAACGTCAAATCCCAGAATATAGAAGAACAGGGAAATTATCATTCTGCCGCGCTTCATCCGATAGAAGAACGCCTCTGCCCTGACGGTTATCAGGGAATTGACAGCCACCAGCATGAAATAGACTCCGATCCTGGGTATTATGTCAGGGAAAAATTCCTCCGCAGCCATTTTAGTGGGAATAAAGACAGCCGAAGAAATAAGCGCATATATGATTATTTTCACCGCGTACGGCAGCTTCTTCGGAACAAACGAACCGATGAGAACCGACAGGAACGTAATGACGGAAAAGGCGTAAACAAGTGCTATTCCGTTCATCACCGTGTCGCCGCAGACTATGATCGGCGATATCACCATAAGAGATGACAAAACCGTATTATCGCCTAAAAGTCCGTCAAAAACAGAGTTTTTTTTACTCATCTGCAACCGCCTCCTCTGCCTGATCTGCCGGAATATCATCCGATCCTGCCGCCTTCAGAGCTTCATCCGCCCTGAGCGTTTCTATCCTGTTCTCCAGATTTCGCAGTCCGAGGGCAACGGGGGTAAAGATAACCGAAGCAATGATCACAGCATTTTCCTTTGCCGTGGTGAGGACGAGAATGTAGGAAAAAACTGCCACGAACAGTCCGTAAAAGAAAGCATAGTAGTTCTTTTTCGGGGCGATACGCTTGTCGGAGACAATATAGACAGCCGCGAAAAGTACCATGTTCGTTGAAAGTGTGTATTTCACCGACATTCCTATGCTGCTCCCCATAGGGACAAAGCAGGCAAGAAGAGCCGTTCCGGTTATCGTGCCCACAAATGCCCCGGCAGAGATATCCCGGCGGAAAATGAGGACAGCCGCTGCTACCGCCAGCAGAAGTATACTTGTCGCTCCGGCAGCTCCGGGGACATTTCCCATAAGCAGTTCAAAATCGGACACACTCATCCTTCCGGTGACGTTAAAGCTGTGGCTGACTGAGCTGACAAGATTTTCAGCTTTCTCGAACACGCCTGTGTGAACATGAGGCTCGGTAAACATCAGAACGCTGTTTTTCCAGGAAGCAAGGACAAAAACATAAGCCGCGGCAGCCGGAGAAAACATCATGTTTCTTCGTCCGCCAAAGAGATTTTTTGCAGCCGTCACCGCGAATATGCAGGCTATGGCGGCGATCTTCATGTCAAAAACAGCCGGCAGCATCAGCGCGAATATAAGTGCATCCGTAACGCAGGTGAGGTCGTCAGCCGTAAATTTCCGCTTCATGAGCCGGAGCGAAATAAGCTCTGCGGCAACCGACACTGCAACGCACACGCAGCCGAGGACGACAGCGCGAAGTCCGTAGTAAAAATATTCCATGATAGACAGCGTCAGAAGCGTGAGAAATATATCAAGGCAAATGAAACGCTGTGATCTGATCTTCTTCTGCATCTTATCCCTTAATGCTCCTTACAGCCTCCGTCAGATCGTCCGCCCTGAACAGGCAACTGCCCGATACCAGAACATTCGCTCCGGCTTTGCGGACTACGGGCGCAGTATCGTAATTTATTCCACCGTCCACCTGAATGTCGCAGTCAAGACCGAGACTGTCAATGCGGCGGCGGAGAGTCGCTATTTTATCCACCGTGCTCTCGATAAAGCTCTGTCCGCCGAAACCAGGCTCAACGGTCATAACGAGAACCATATCCAGCTCCGGGAGGATGTCGCAGACCGCATCCGCAGACGTGCCGGGCTTTATGGCGGCAGCAGCTTTCACTCCACAGGCTTTTATTGCCCTGACAGTCTCTTTCGCGTCGCTTTCGCTTTCTGTGTGGAAAGTAATGATGTCAGCGCCGGAATCAGCAAAATTTTTTACATATTTCAGCGGATCGGTTATCATGAGGTGGACATCGAGGGTCATGCCAGTCGCCTTGCGAACCTGTTGAAGCACGGGAAGTCCATAGGTAATATTATTAACAAATACTCCGTCCATAACGTCAAAGTGGAGCATATCCACCCCCGATTCCTCAAGCCTTCTTATTTCCCTTTCGAGATTCAGCATATCCGCACTGAGAATTGATGCCGATACGTAGTTTTTCATATTTATATCACTTCCTGAATTTCATACAATACTATTATATAATATTTCTCTTTCAACGTCAATATACTTTAATTGATTTTTTATATTATCTTTTTAACATTTCATACACATGAAAAATCATTGGTGATTTTCAAAAAAAATTGCGAAAAAGACTTTACAAGAGGAAAAAAATGTGATATAATATTATCACCGTGTACTTGGAATCGGGCTTGACCTCAGAATCGGAATGTCCCTGCGATGTTCCGCCACCCTTTCTAAGTCAGCGGAATATATTTTTATGAGGTGCTTTCAAATGTTACTGAAAGAAGAAAAAACAGCCGTTATCGAGGCTAACAGAACAAGCGCAAACGACACAGGTTCTCCTGAGGTTCAGATCGCTATTCTCACAAGAAGGATCAACGACCTGAACGCTCACCTGAAGATCCACAAGAACGACCACCACTCCAGAAGAGGTCTTCTCAAGATGGTAGGTCACAGACGTAACCTTCTCGGCTATCTGAAGAAGAAGGATATCACAAGATACCGTGCTATCGTAGAGAAGCTTGGTCTCCGTAAGTAATTCGTTTGCAAAGGCAGAGGGGTGTGCCCTTCTGCCTTTAAAGCATTACCGTGCTGAGCGGTCAGACAGCCTGGTACGGTATGCTTGAATTTTATCAATCATCAGCAGTTATGGCTTTTAGCATTAAACTGAGCGTATATGAAATATGCGCTGAGTTTATTGCTAAAGCCGCTGCAAAATCCCTTAGGAGGCAAAAATCATGTTTGAAAACTACAGAAAATTTGAAACCACATATGCCGGCAGACCTGTTGTCGTTGAAACAGGCAAGACCTGCGGTCTTTCCAACGGTTCATGCTGGGTAAGATACGGCGAAACAGTTGTAATGGCGAACGTTACAGCTTCCGCAAAGCCCAGGGAGGGCGTTGACTTCTTCCCGCTTTCCGTTGATTTCGAGGAGCGTCTTTACTCCGTCGGCAAGATTCCCGGCTCGTTCACCAAGAGAGAGGGTAAGCCGAGCGAAAAGGCTATCCTTACCTCGCGCTGCGTTGACAGACCTATCCGTCCTCTCTTCCCGAAGGATATGCGCAATGATGTCTCTGTCGTTATGACCGTACTCGCTGTTGAGCCTGACAATTCCCCCGAGATCACAGGTATGATCGCAGCTTCTATCGCAATTTCAATTTCTGATATTCCCTGGAACGGCCCTGTTGCAAGCATCAACGTTGGTCTGGTCGACGGTGAGATAGTCCTCAATCCTACGCTCGAACAGAGAGCAAAGACCGACCTGAATCTTACAGTTGCAGGTTCTGCCGAGAAGATCGTTATGATCGAGGCAGGCGCTAATGAAGTTCCCGAGGACAAGATGCTGGAATGCATTCTTGCCGGCCACGAAGAGATCAAGAAAATGGTTGCTTTCATTGACGGTATCCGCAAGGAGATCGGAAAGCCCAAGTTCAAGTTCGAGTCAATGGAAGTTGACCACGATATGTTCGACGCTGTCGAGGCTTTCGCCGCTGACCGTGTCAAGGAAGCCCTCGATACAAATGACAAGACTGTCCGCGATGCAAGACTTGCGCCTATCGTTGACGATATCCACGCCAAGTTTGACGAGGTTTATCCCGAGCAGATCGCTATGATCGACGAGTGTATCTATAAGCTTCAGAAGAAGATCGTGCGCACATGGCTCTACGAGGGCAAGCGTGTTGACGGACGAGGTATTGACGAGATCCGTCCTCTTGCTGCCGAGGCAGGCGTTCTCCCACGTGTACACGGCTCGGGACTCTTTACAAGAGGTCAGACGCAGGTTCTCACTGTCGCAACTCTCGGCCCGGTCAGCGACGCTCAGCGTATTGACGGTCTTGACGAGGAAGACACCAAGAGATATATGCACCAGTACAACTTCCCCAGCTACTCAGTTGGCGAGACAAAGCCCAGCAGAGGTCCCGGAAGACGTGAGATCGGTCACGGCGCACTGGCTGAAAGAGCCCTTGCTCCTGTTATTCCGTCAGTGGAAGAGTTCCCCTACGCTCTCAGACTGGTTTCCGAGGTTCTCTCCTCAAACGGTTCGACATCCCAGGGCTCTATCTGCGGCTCTACGCTTGCTCTCATGGATGCCGGTGTTCCGATCAAAGCGCCTGTTGCCGGCATTTCCTGCGGACTTATCACTCTTCCCGACAGCGACGACTTCATGACCATGGTCGATATTCAGGGTCTTGAGGACTTCTTCGGCGACATGGACTTCAAGGTAGGCGGTACCCACAAGGGTATCACTGCTATCCAGGTCGACATCAAGGTTGACGGTCTTACTCCTGCAATTATCAAGGAGGCGTTTGAAAAGACACGTAAGGCTCGTATTTATATCCTCGATGAGATAATGCTCAAGGCTATCCCTGCCCCCAGAGATACCGTAGGCAAGTATGCTCCCAAGATGCTCCAGACAAAGGTTCCTGTTGAGAAAATTCGCGAGGTTATCGGTTCAGGCGGAAAGGTCATCCAGAAAATTTCTGCTGACTGCGACGTAAAAATCGACATCAACGACGAAGGAAATGTATTTATCAGCGGCGTAGATGCTGCTAATGCCAGAAAGGCTCTCCAGATTGTTGACACTATTGCAAACGGTCCGGAGGTCGGTGCGATCTACCGCGGCAAGGTTGTACGTATCATGGACTTCGGCGCGTTCGTTGAAATCGTTCCCGGTATGGATGGTCTGGTTCACATCTCTAAGCTGGATAAGTCGAGAGTCGAGAGAGTCGAGGACATCGTTTCTATAGGCGATGAAATCGTCGTTAAGGTAAACGAGATCGACAGACAGGGCAGGATCAATCTTTCACGGAAGGACGCTCTTGCCGAGATCGAAGCTAAGAAAAAGGGTTGATCTCTGTTTATAAAAATTACGGTGCGAAAGCTTTTGAATTGCTTTCGCACCGTTTTTTAGAGCCTGTTTAGTATCTTTGTGTGTGCAGATTTTTGACCATAATTTTTATGCTGACAAGGAAAAAGTACGCAGGAATACTGACGTATTGCAAGGACTTTTGACGAAGTTCAGCATGAAAATTTGCCAAAAAGATGTGCGCAAAAAGATACTAAACAGGCTCTTAGTAGTGACTAAATCAGAGGGCGATTATAAAATGTCAATATATTCCCCTGCAAGAGCTTTGTTCATGCTTCTTACCGCACAGAATTTTCCGCACATACTGCAAGTGTCGCTGTGGTCATCTTCCGGCTTGCGGCTGTCGCGTATCGCCTTGGCAGTTTCGGGATCGAGGGCACATTCAAACTGCTTGTCCCAGTCAAGATCCCGGCGTGCATCAGCCATTCTGTCGTCTATGTCACGGGCATTCGGGATTCCCTTGGCTATGTCGGCAGCGTGTGCCGCGATTTTGGATGCTATGATGCCCTGCTTAACGTCATCAACATTTGGAAGAGCAAGGTGCTCAGCCGGTGTAACGTAGCACAGGAATGCAGCGCCGCTCATCGCCGCAACAGCTCCTCCGATAGCAGAAGTGATGTGGTCGTAGCCCGGAGCGATATCCGTTACAATAGGCCCGAGAACATAGAACGGCGCGCCCATGCAGATAGTCTGCTGAACTTTCATATTCGCGGCGACCTGATCCAGCGGAACGTGTCCCGGACCCTCAACCATAACCTGCACATTATGCGCCCATGCTCTCTTGGTCAGCTCACCCAGACGGACAAGCTCCTCGATCTGGCAGACATCTGTGGCATCCGCAAGACATCCCGGACGGCAGGCATCTCCCAGCGAGATCGTAACGTCGTGCTCTTCGCATATTTCAAGAATCTCATCGTAGTACTCGTAGAACGGATTCTCATTTCCCGTCATACTCATCCAGGCAAAAACAAGGCTTCCGCCGCGGCTGACAATGTTCATCTTCCGCTTGTGCTTGCGGATCTGCTCGATCGTCTTTCTGGTAATTCCGCAGTGCAGAGTGACAAAATCCACGCCGTCCTCAGCGTGCATCCTGATAACGTCGATAAAATCCTTCGCCGTCAGAGTCGCAAGATCGCGCTGATAGTGGATAACGCTGTCGTAGACCGGAACAGTGCCGATCATGGCAGGACACTCCGCAGTCAGTTTGCGGCGGAAAGGCTGCGTATCGCCGTGGCTGGAAAGATCCATAATAGCCTCCGCGCCAAGCTCTACTGCTTTCATGACCTTCTGCATCTCGATGTCATAGTCCTTGCAGTCCCGCGAAACGCCCAGATTTACGTTAATTTTCGTCCTCAGCATACTTCCCACACCCTCAGGGTTCAGGGACTTATGATGCTTGTTGGCACATATCGCGACCTTGCCCTCCGCTACAAGCTGCATGAGCTTCTCTACAGGCATATGCTCCTTTTCAGCAACTGTTTTTATCTCTGGTGTTACAATGCCCTTTCTTGCGGCATCCATTTGTGTTGTGTAATTCATGACATTTCTCCTCCGTTTATTTTCCATGCGTGATCCATAGGTCCAGAGCCTCTGCCCAGGTCGAGCTGAGCGGAGAGGCATTGAGAGATATAGTTCTTTGCAAGCTTTACAGATTCTTTCAGCGTACATCCCTTTGCAAGGTTTGCGGCAATTGCGCTGGAAAGCGTACACCCTGTTCCGTGGGTATTGGGATTGTCTATGCGCTTCCCCCTGAACCACGTGCGACCACCGCTTTCATAAAGCAGATCGTCAGCATCGCAAACGGAATGTCCGCCTTTGATAAGGACTGCGCAGCCGAATTTTTCATGTATTATCCTCGCTGCGGACTCCATATCGTCCTCGTTCTTTATGGTCTCTCCCGATAATATCTGCGCCTCGGGAATATTGGGCGTGGCGACCGTACATATGGGAAGCAGCAGTTTCCCGAGCTTCTCGACTGCATCATTTTTCATCATCGCCGAGCCGCTGGTGGCGACCATGACCGGGTCAACAACTATATTTCCTGCGCCGTACTCCCTGAGCTTTTCCGCTATAACCTCGATCAGCAAACCGGACGATACCATTCCGATCTTGACTGCATCCGGAAAAATGTCCTCGAATATCATCTCAAGCTGGTCTGACAAAAATTCCGGCGTAACCTCGGATATGCTGCGCACACCCGTCGTATTCTGCGCCGTGAGAGCCGTTATCACGCTCATGGCATATACGCCGTTCATTGTCATGGTCTTGAGATCTGCCTGGATTCCGGCACCTCCGCTGCAATCGCTTCCCGCAACGGTCATTGCTGTTTTTAGTTTCATTGGTTTCCTCCTGTTCACAGCAAAGTTTTTTTGAGCCTGTTTAGATTTTCGCATATAAACAGGCTTTAAGCGGTATAAAGTGGTGTCCCCGATATATCGCCTTTATATTTAAATCAACACCTATAGCTGCGGTGTTGCCTTAAATATGCAGTTTTTCCTGCATCGCCTGCCTGAGCTCTCTTGCGGCAAGTCCGCTGTCATCGGCTTTCATTATCGCAGAAACGACACAAATGCCGCTGATCGGCTTTCCCACGAGAATATCTATATTCTCCCTGTTCAGACCGCCGATCGCGTTTACCGGGATCGGCACGGCGTCACATATCGCCTGCAATGTGTCCACAGATGTGAGCACGGTTTTTACCTTGGTCGTTGTCGGGTAGATCGCGCCAACGCCGAGATAATCCGCGCCGCTGTTATATGCCTCCAGCGCCTGGGGAACAGTTTTGGCAGTCGCGCCTATTATATAGCTGCTGCCCATTATTTTCCGGGCTATGCTTATGGGCATATCAGACTGTCCGAGATGCACGCCCTCCGCGCCAACAGCCATTGCAACGTCAATTCTGTCGTCGATAAGCAGCGGAACGTTGTATTTTCTCGAAATAGCGTGAACCTTTTCAGCCAGTGCCATGTATTCCCTTGTGGACTTCTCTTTCTCGCGGAGCTGCAAGAAAGTAACTCCGTTTTGCAGGGCAGCTTCGGTCTTTTCGAGGAAAAGCTTCTCGTCAAGTCCGGTGCTGTCGGTTACAAGGTACAAAGAAGTATCGAGCATTATATCACCTCCAATCGCATTTTCTCTTTGATCTTATCTGACGAGATAACGGAAAGCTCGTCCAGCAGCTTTGTCTGAAATGTTCCGCAGAGCGCGCCGGGAGCGGCGTATTCCGATGCAGTGCCAAGGGCAACGCAGGCTCTCACTGCCGCACAAAAAGCATCTCCGCCGTATGACAGCATGACCGCTGTTATCGCCCCCAGGAGGCAGCCTGTACCGGTTATCCTGCCGAGCATTGGCGTTCCGTTGGTCACAAATGCGGTTTTAGTCCCATCCGATATGACGTCGGTTTCTCCGCTTGCAAGAACTGTACAGCTATATTTATCGGCGAGATGCTTTACGCAGCCGCTTATGATGTCCCTTGTCAGCTTGTCGTCGCCGTCTACGCCCTTTGAGCGGTATTCATTGTTGCAGAGAGAAAAAATTTCCGCATAGTTACCTTTCAGAACCGTCGGCGTTGATTCCGCCAGCAGCTTTAAGGTCAGCCTGCGCCGAAGCTCGGAGCATCCCACGCCGACCGCATCCAGGACAAATGGTTTGTTCCCGGATATTGCGGCTTTTGCAGAGATCTGTACCGACTTCATCCTTGCGTCGGTGATGTTTCCCAGGTTCAGCAGCAATGCGGCGGAAATACCGGTTATGTATTCGACTTCCTCCGGATGCTCCGCCATTATCGGCTGGCAGCCGAGAGCGAGTATCCCATTTGCGCAAAGATTTATGGAAATCGGATTTGTTATGCTGTGTATGAGATTTCCGGAATCGCGTTCAAATTCCAAATAAATTTTTTCTTTTAACTGCCGGTACAAATTTTTCACTCCTCAGTCCGGAAAATCAGTTTTCCCGAATTTCTTAACTCCCACATATATGAGGGCTATGAGAATAAACGCCAGAAGTATTCCCCTCGAAATATAGGTAATAATCACCGATTCAAGCCTGAACATTCCGCAGACGATATTTATGACAACATAGCCGATAACGCCTACTGAAGCAATGGCGATCCCGTTTCCGATAAGAGTAGACTTGCCTGCATAGACTTCCGAGCCAAGCTGACTCTGAAAACGCTCCAGTTGTCCGTTCTGCGCAATCTTTCGCAAAAAAGCAAAGGCGATGCTTCCGCCTATGAGCGTTCCTGCGATGAAGCTGGGCACATAGAAAAACCACGTCAAACCATCACGTCCCCAGATAAATTTCATTACCGGATAAGAGATCACAGCGCCGACTATGCCGGTGCCGAAAATTTCGCCAAGCATCGCCGCAAGGAGTTTTCCCTTTGACAGGCGGTATAGCAGACCGGAAAAAAATGCCCCAAATATAGCTCCCGTAAGGGCAAGGGGCGGAATCCCCATGGCAAGCATACGAATTAATCCGATTATAACGGCGCAAATGAGAGCTTCCCAGGGACCAAGCAGCACGGCGCAGGTCACGTTGATAAAATGCGCCATGGGACACATTCCCTCAACCCGCAGAATCGGCGAAATAACCACGCCAAGGGCGATCATCATCGCCATAAGGATAAGACGGATAATATTAGATCGTTTTTTCATTTTTTTATTCCTCGTTTCATAAAAACGGAGATACCCGATGAGAGTATCTCCGACAAAAGTCATATGACTTCCTACGGCGGCATTACCCGCATCAGGTAAAGGGTCGAAGGTAGCACCTTCCTCTCAGCTTGTCTGACAAACTCCCCTGTTTTTAAGAGCCTGTTTAGTATCTCGGTGTGTGCAGATTTTCGAGCAGATTTTTCAACCGACAAGGAGAAAAGCCGCAGGAATGCTGACGCATTTCAAGGCTTTTCGACGAAGTTCAGGTGAAAAATCTGCCGAAAAGATGTGCGCAGCGAGATGCTAAACAGGCTCTAATTGATCAATCAATATATTTTCCGTCCAGAACGTCCATGAGGTAGCGGCCGTACTGATTCTTCATCAGATCTTTAGTATCTGCAAGAAGCTCTTCCCTGGATATCCAACCGTTTGTATAGGCAATTTCCTCCAGGCAAGCAATTTTTCTATGCTGGTGATCCTCGACCGTCTTGACGAAATTCGTCGCCTCAACAAGGGACTCATGGGTTCCGGTATCAAGCCATGTGAAGCCCTGTCCCAGCAGCTCTACGTTAAGACTTCCGTCATCAAGATAGATACGGTTGAGGTCAGTGATCTCAAGCTCGCCTCTTGCAGAGGGTTTAAGACTTTTCGCGTACTCGACAACTCGGTTATCATAGAAATAAAGTCCGGTCACGCAATAATTCGACTTCGGATGCTCCGGCTTTTCCTCAATGGAAACAGCCTTGCCGTTCTTGTCGAATTCAACGATGCCAAAGCGCTCCGGGTCATCAACATAGTAACCGAAAACCGTTGCTCCCCTGCCGTTTTCGGCATTTGCAACCGCCGCTTTCAGCCGCTTTTTAAGTCCGTGGCCTGAAAAAATATTATCTCCCAGAACCATAGCACAAGGCTCATTTCCGATAAAATCAGCGCCGATTATAAACGCCTGTGCAAGTCCGTCGGGAGACGGCTGCACTGCATACTGCAAATGGATCCCAAACTGACATCCGTCGCCGAGCAGGCTCTCAAACCTGGGCGTATCGTCGGGAGTCGAAATTATCAGTATATCGCGGATGCCTGCATTCATTAGGACGGAAAGCGGATAGTATATCATCGGCTTGTCGTAGATAGGAAGAAGCTGCTTTGACGTAACCTTTGTCAGCGGATAAAGTCTCGTTCCGCTGCCGCCAGCCAGAATTATTCCTTTCATATCTTGATGCCCCTTTCCGCGCAATACTCCTTAAAGCTCATATTCGCCCTGTCCTTGTCGGAAAGATTCAGGTCGTTGTCTGTCATACCCTCCGGCATCATCCAGTCAACGGCGATATCCGGGTCGTTCCACATAAGTCCGCCCTCATCATTCGGATACCAGAAATCCGTTACCTTGTAGCAGAACTCAGCCGTATCGGACAGAACGATAAAGCCATGTGCAAAATTTTTTGGAATAAGAAACTGTTTTTTATTCTCCTCAGTCAGAAGGATACCGTATGACTTTCCAAAAGTCGGGCTGCCCTCCCTGACGTCAACAGCAACATCGTAAACCGCGCCCTTGATAACGCGAACAAGCTTATCCTGGGGATGCTCTTTCTGATAGTGAAGTCCGCGGAGAACGCCCTTTGTGGAGCAGGATTGATTGTCCTGTACGAATACAAGGTCTATTCCTGCCTCAGCCATGTCCTTTTGGTTATAGGTCTCCATGAAATATCCGCGGTTATCACCGTGAACTGCCGGCTCTATCACGCAAAGTCCTTCGATTCCGCCTACGTTTTTTTCAACTTTTATCTGTCCCATTCGTCCTCAATCTCCTTTAAATAGCGTGAAAGCGCGTCCTGCCATGTGGGAAGCGGTCTGAATCCGCTCCGTACAAGCTTCGACTTGTCAAGACGGCTGTTGAATGGTCTCGCTGCCTTTGAAATGCCGTATTCCTCGGTAGTCACTGGAGTTACCTTTGTAGAATAACCAGCCTGACGGAAGATCTCGCAGGTGAAATCATACCAGCTGATGTAACCGCCCTCGTTTGTCGCATGATAATAGCCGTATTTCTCGGTCTCAACCATATCAACAAGAAGTCTTGCCAAATCGTAGGTATAAGTCGGAGTTCCTATCTGGTCGCTTACGACGCGCACTTCGGGGTACTTTTTCCCGACGTTGAGCATGGTTTTAATGAAATTTTTGCCGTTTTTTCCGAATACCCATGCAATTCTGACAATAAAATACTTATCCAGAATGTCCGAAACAGCAAGCTCGCCCTCAAGCTTCGTCCTGCCGTACACCGACAGCGGAGCATAGTCCCTGCAATCCGGCTCCCAAGGCTCGGTCCCCTGTCCGTTGAAAACATAATCCGTGGAAATATACATCATCCGGCAGCCAAGCTTCTTGCAGACCTCCACTATATTCCGCGTTCCGTCCACGTTGACAGCCTGAACCTTCGGGATATTTTCCTCGTCCTCGGCAGCATCCACAGCCGTCCATGCCGCACAATGAATTACCGCATCGGGAGCAGTTCCGGTTATAACAGATCTGACGGACTCTGCGTCGGTTATATCCATTTCGTCGATATCCACTCCCACTGCTTCGTGGTTTCTTTTTGTTAGTTCATTTACTACATCATAGCCAAGCTGACCCTTAACGCCAGTAACCAAAACCCTCATTATCTATTACCGTACATCTTCTCATAGTAGTTCTGATACTCACCTGAGATAATGTCCTTCCACCATTTTTCATTTTCCAGATACCATTTGATCGTCTTTTTAATGCCGTCCGCAAACTTTGTCTCCGGAAGCCAGCCAAGCTCATTGTGGATCTTCGTGGGATCTATGGCGTAACGCATATCATGTCCCTTACGGTCGGTTACGTATGTTATCAGGCTCTCAGGCTTGCCAAGCTCCTTGCAGATAAGCTTAACGATGTCGATGTTCGCCATCTCATTATGTCCGCCCACATTATAGACCTCTCCTACTCTGCCGTTGTGAATTATAAGATCTATCGCCTTGCAGTGATCCTCGACATACAGCCAGTCGCGGACGTTTTCACCCTTTCCGTAAACCGGCAGCGGCTTGTCCGCAAGCGCATTTGCGATCATCAGGGGAATAAGCTTCTCCGGAAAATGATATGGTCCGTAGTTGTTGGAGCACCTTGAAATAGTCACCGGAAGTCCGTATGTCCGGTGATATGCAAGAACAAGCAGATCTGCGCCTGCCTTTGAACTGCTGTACGGACTGCTCGTGTGTATCGGTGTGGTTTCCGTAAAGAAAAGATCCGGGCGGTCAAGAGGCAGATCGCCGTAGACCTCATCCGTTGACACCTGATGATAACGCTTTACACCGTATTTTCTCGCGGCATCCATCATTACGGATGTGCCGACGATATTTGTCTGCAAAAAGATCTCCGGATTCTCAATAGAGCGGTCAACATGGGATTCAGCAGCAAAATTGACGACAATATCCGGCTTTTCTTCAGCAAAAAGCTCGTCTACACCCTCTCGGTCGCATATATCCAGCTTGCAGAAGCGGAAATTCGGATCATCCATTACACTTTCCAGCGTGGACAGATTTCCGGCGTACGTCAGCTTATCAACGCACACGATGCGATAATCCGGATGTGCGTCCAGCATATGAAAAATAAAGTTTGAACCGATAAATCCGGCTCCGCCTGTAACCAAAACAGTCACGATACAACACCTCTGTATTCTTAATTTTTTACTCTTTTCAATCTGCCGAGAAGCACCTTGAAAGAGTCGGTTTTCCTGTAAAACAAATAGAATAGTATATTGACCACAACAAATATTACAACACACTTCAACGATATGGTCAAAATGCTTACTCCGCTGATAAAATGGAATACTGCCCCGCAAATTACCAGTGCAATTGCTACAACAGAGATATTTTTTGCGTAGTCAAGATAGTATCCCAGCACGTTCTTCTTGAAAAAATCTCTGAAAAGTATATTAGGCTCATACCAGAAATATGTCGTAACTTTTGATATTGAGGTCGCAAATAAAATACCGCTTGCTCCGAGTAATTTGCCCAGAACAATTGATAACACAAGATTCAGAATTGCCGTTACAAACATAATATACCGTATCTGCCTGTACATTCCGGTTCCTTCCCTGAACGTCCAGACGGGACGCATACACGTTGAAAAGAATACGTTTATGACTATGGCAATGAGCATCAGATTATCCATAACATATTCCTTGCCGAGCCATAGAGTTACAAAATCCTGCATTAAAAATGCAAGTGTGACAACGGTGAAGCCGCATATCCAGAAGCTCACCATCTGCATGACTTTAAATACGCTGTATCTTCGCTCGTTGCTTTCGGTCGCAACAAGATTTCCGATGCTGGCAGTCAGTGACGTGAAAAGCAGTCCTATGAACAATTCAACGGCGCTTGTTATTGTATAGTAGTTTGAATATAAGCCTACGGTGATCGTTCCGACGATTATCGACATGAGGATATTATCCGTTCCATTCAGGAGACTCCATGCAATCTTATATAAGAACACCGAAGAAACATCAGAAAAAATTGTTTTTCTTTCCTCTTTGTCGAGCTTGTCATCGTTCTTTATAAAGCTGTATTCTTTGTCCGCTTTAAGAGACACAATAATATTCTTTATAAGTACTGACGCAACATCCAGCAGAATATACAAGAGATAATTCTTGAAGAGAATTATTACCGCTATCTGGACTGCTACCTTAACTGAATTGACAACAGCATCTATGTTATTGATAACAAAATTCTTCTGGTCGGCATACAAAACCGATGATTTATACACAAGAAGATATGAAACGGCGCTTTTCAGGACGAATACCACGTAGTACAGCTCAATATACGGAATATCCTCCTCCATATTTATGAGATATTTCAAAAACGGAAGAAGTGAAAGACCGATGATAAGCACACCGACAAAGATCAAACGGTATATGACCTTAAAATAATTTACAAGCGCAGTTATCCGTCGCGTGTCGTTTTCCGCTATCGGTTTATACAGGCTGACATTCAGCGCTGTTCCCAAGCCGAGATCAGCCATCGAAAGAAGCGTCAGGATATTGGCAAACAGTCCGTTGATTCCCAGATAGCCGATTCCAATGTATTTAATAAAAAATTTTCTGCTGACAAACGTCAGAATCAGTATAAATAACTTGTTGGCAATAGCTGAAAAAGCATTTTTTCCGGCGTTTAAAGTTCTGCTGCTATTATTGAAACCCATTTTTCTGTATTACGCCTCCAAATCCTTCAGCTTTTATTCTGGTAAAGACATTCTTTCAGCCATTTTTCTGATTCTGCACGCTTCTCCCTCCAGATCGCATTTACCTTTTCAAAGTCGATCTTCTTCTGCTCTCTGAATTTTCCTGAGCCGATATACCGCTCTTTCAAGCCCATTAGTTCACATATGTCAATAACCTTTCTGGAAAGCTTTCTGGAGAAGCCGTAGAACTCAACATTAAAAATTATGCTGAAGCATATTGCATGAAAGGAATTTGTGAATACGCACGAAGCATATTTTATAGCCGACAGGAACTCCCCGATTCCGGCAGATGTCAAAGAAATGACCTCCGCATCGTCATTCTTTTTCAGATACGTTGATAAATCAATTATCTTCAGCCCATATTTCCTTGCATAGGACTTTGCTGCATTCCTTAACCCCGCGTTGTCATCCACCGGCAGATAGAGCAGGAGGTATTCATCATTTATAATACGCTTCCCGGTTATTTTTTCATAGTCCTCTGCATCAAGAAGCAGAACCGGGTCAACTACGTGCTTTACCGGCTTATTCGTGTGCTTTTTCAGCACATCCACGGCATAAGTCTCACGGCATGAAATATGATTCGGATATTTCAGAAGCTTTTTAAGCTCCTCAGACTGCTCTTCATTTACCTCGCCATCTGCCATGCTCGGAGCATACGCAATACGATTCATGTTTTTCATGCTTTTCAGCGAGAGGAAAAACGTTCTGTCATAATGCCCTCCGAAAAATCCTGCTGACCATGTCACATCGCTTTCACAGATAATAGTATCATATGGCAGCACGGCAGCGTTCAGAGACGCCTGGGTATATGCCTTATCTGAAACTGTCATATTATTCTCTATGAAATCGCGAAATTTCTTATATCTCCTACGATGAAGAACAGGATGAAGCATCTCTATGGCCGAGCCGCGGCGATTGATTCCGCGCAGTAAAGAAACTATCGGATGCTTCAGGGACTGCCCTTCCAATATCGGGGTGGTATAGTTTATTATATCAACGGATTCAACATCCGGCTGTCTCATGAGATACTGCTGAAAAGCCCAGCTATGCAGAACAGCTCCGTAGTTAAAATCGTGGGTGTTAATATTTAAGCTCAATGTTCCTATTTTCACTTGTTTCCTCCATTGACCTGCAAAGGTTTACAAACATTTCTTTTAAGCCGACTGACGGATTCCATCCAAGCCGTCTCAGCTTCTGTGTATCAAGATTCATGCACAGCGTAGGCGCATATCCAAAGCCTGCGATATCCTTTGGTTCTTCGATCCTGACGGATATTCTGCCGCCGGCACATTCTTTCGCAACAAGCTGAGCCATTTCGTAAATGGAACAGTAAGTATCCTCGTTAGCGGCATTATAAATTTCAAAGCCGTGATTTTCTTTTGTCAATACCATGAGAATGGCGGCGACCGCATCGGCTGTATAAAGATAAGAGCGCTTAGTCTCGCCTTTAGTTTTTAAGACGATATCTCTGTCCTCTACGGCGCATCTTGCAAACTCCGCAAAAACGCGTCCGTCGTTATAGTCGATTCCGGGACCAAAAGTCTGAGTCAGTCTGAAAACTGCTATATCCATGCCATATTCCGAGGCATAGTCGCAGCACAGGTTTTCGGCAGCTATTTTGCTTATGGGATAGCAGTTCCGGACGTTGGAGGAAAGCATCGAGACTTTCATATCCTCCGATATTTTTCTGTCATCCGACGGAGTGCCGTACACCTCCATAGTGGACAGGAAAATGAATTTTTTTGTTCCGGAGCTTCTCGCTGCCTCCAGCATATTCATAGTGCCGGCAACAGAAGTCCTGAATGTCTCGACGGGGGTATCCACAAAGCCCTTGCTTGAGGTCTGGCTTGCCGCGTGGATAAAATAATCCACATCCGTATCAATGCCGCCGATCGTCTCCACATCGCCTGTGTGCAGGATGAAATTTTCAACTCTCTTGCCGAATAGCCGCTGCGCCTTTGTCTCGCTGCGGATAAGAAGATGCAGCTTGATACCGAGGCCGAATTTCTCATCAGCCTGGGAAAGCACATTGACCGCAAACGCGCCTATCAGCCCTGTTGCACCTGTAATGAACACCGATTTGTTCCTGAACTTCTCCCAGTCTATACCACTTTGACACAGAACATAATTTACATCTTCCGCATAAAAGGAGTTATCTGTCAGCATTAGTCATAACCTCATTCCAAATATATTTGTTCATTTTCCTTTGTTTCAAGAATAGCTCTCATTGTAAAGAAATCGTCGGGAGTCGTTATCTTGATATTCTCATAGGGACCGTCTATCATGTGCATAGTATACCCATACTGCTGCATAAGCGTACATGAATCTATAGAATTTGTAATTCCCTCGCTCATAGCCTTTTTATGGGTGCCGAGAATATCGTCCAGCCAGAAGCTCTGGGGAGCTTTTGCAACCCGGGAATGGGCGCGCGAGGGCACTTCCTGTATTGCGTAGTCGTCATCTATAACTACGATAGTCTCCTTGACGATGCCTGCCGTAATACAATTTCCGAATTTTTTAACGGTCTCGATATTATCGGTGAGCAGTTGGGAATTTATCAGAGGGCGGACGCCGTCATGTATCAGCACGATCGACTTCTCATTTCCTGCAACCTCTGCCGCCGCACAAAGTCCATTATATATGGAAAGCTGCCCGGTCTCTCCTCCGGGAACTATTTTGCGCACCTTATCCATCCTGTACTTTGCGACAAGCTCATTCATCAGATCAAGATAGCTCTCAACGCAGGCGATAACGACGGCATCTATGTTTTCATTGTTCTGAAAATGTTCAAGGGTATGGATTATTACCGGTTTATTGAATATATTCAAAAACTGCTTCGGCTTGTCTTTGGTGTGCATACGGCTGCCGACTCCGCCTGCGAAAATTACGCCTATATTCATTTTTCCTCCTATTTTGTCACTTCATATTTCTTATGATCCAGTCCACGGTCATTTTAAGGGAATCCTTGCTGTCATAGTCCTCCACAAAATCCATAAACCGCTTGACTCTCTTTTTGTATTTTTCCTCGTCAAAACGCAGTACCGCTTCGTTCAACTCGCCGTTATCAGTCGTGAACGGATATGGCCATTTCTTGATATCAAGGCAGAATCCCGGCGATTCCTCATACTCCCTGTAGTCGGGAACATAGAGAAAGACCGGCTTGTACATAAGCGCCATATCGTGGATACATGACGAATAATCGCTTATCAGAACGTCCGCCGCGCACAAAAGCTCCTGCATATCAGGATAATCCGTGGCGTCAATGAAATTGCCCTCTACGAGACCCTGCTTCATTGTGTAATGTGCCCGGAAAAACAAAACGCAGTCGGTGCCGAATTTCTTTCTGAAAGAATCCATTACTCTTTCAAAATCTATCTGCTCGCCTGTTGTGATAAAGCTGCTGTTGCGGAAATCTCCCCTGAATGTGGGCGCATACATAATGATCTTTGCGGATTCGGAAATTCCGAAATGTTCACGGACTTTTCTGACGATCGGTTCATGGTCTCCGAACAAAATAGAGTTTCTGGGAAGTCCGAACCGCAGGATCTCTCCATTGTAGTGAAAGCCCTCTTTTAAAAATGTTTTTATCAAATATTTGCTGGATGTTATATAAGCCTTATACTTCTTATTCTGAGCCTTGAAATAATATTTATTATACGGATCGGGCTTATTGGCAGAGAATCCGACCTTTTTTCCCACTCCGCCGCCGTGCCAGGTATTCAGAACGACCTGATTTTTCCTAACAGGAAGATAGGAATTAACGGCGTTGTTTGTCACGATCACCTTTGACGATGTGAAATATTTTATAAATTCTTTTCCATGCGCATGGATGACCCTGCAATTTTCCGATTCAAGCCACTTGAACTTTTCCGGCTCGTTGAATGCCCACACATACTCGTAATCACTGAACCTGTCTTTCATATACTCATACACATATTTCGGACTGTCAGAATACTGCGAACCGGCAAAGCTAAGGAATAATATCCTATTTTTCTTTAACGGAGCTGTCCATGTCAGCTTGAGAAGCTGCTCAATAATAACATTCAATACATATTTTAGATATAATTTCATTTTCTCTTACCGCCATGTCATAAGAATTTTCTGCCATAAAATGCTACCAGCGCAAGTGCAAATGCAGCAGATATAGAATAAGCTGTTATTTTTTTAACTCCTGATGCTTTTGTGTGGAACTCGCTGAAATATATAAACAAGAAAGGAAGCAGGGAATAATAATGCCTGAATATATTCAGGGACGTCACTATAGTAAAGACAAAAAGCAGCATCGTCCCCAGATAAACATTCCAATCCTTTTTCTTCTGGATCGCATAAAAAAGCGAACCAACAGCGATCGGACACATTATGATATTCAGATTTGCAACAACAGCGTACCAGGTATGAGTCTGACAGAAAGGCTCAACAGGTGAAACAGCCGCAAATAAATACGCAAACGGCAGCTTGTAAATATCAAACACGGAGCTTATCATGAGAAAACTGATCGTATTTGTTGCAACACTCTCACGTCTGTCAACAGTATAATGCGTCAGCTTAAACTGTATTGTCGCCCAGAAAGCAACGACAAAAACCAGCACGCCTGCTCCGATAATACCGTAATAAACTGTCTTTTTAAGATTCATTCTCTTTAAATTTATATCCGCAGCAATTACAAAAGCAACGCCCAGGATGACCACAGAAAATCCGCTTCTGAGCAGCATCATCATTATGGCGCATAAAGCGACCATGACGATCTCAGAGCGGCTGATCTCTTTTAAGCGTCTGAATTTTGCAGCCTTGTAGAAGATATAAAACATGACAGTCATCATAAGATGATCTTTGTAGGCGAAACACGAAAAGATCACTGTGTACGGCAGAAAAGCAACGAGCTTTACCGATAAAAGAGCCGTTTTTCTGCCATATATATACAATGCGAATTTGTAGATATAGATCATCGCAACCGCTCCCAGGCAGGCTGTTATTATCCGCACGACCCATCCGCTCCTGAAAATATAGGTGACGAAACAGCAGATAAAATACCATAGCGGCGTCGCACTAAAAAGTCCCTTGCCTGCTATACTGTATCCCACCCAGTCTTCCAACAAAGCATACGCCCGTGTGAAAGCGTTGAAGTCAAAAATATTTCTTGCATTACGCGCGAAAATTTCCGCTCCCTCAACGTATCGCCAATCATCCGCGTGTATCGTTGACGAGAGGAATCCCTCCTGCTGAAAGCCGTCAACAACAGCGATTATCAGTAGCATGACCAGCCGCAGGATCAGACCGCAGATCACTATTTTTTTTACTTTTTTCGGCAGCTTATCGTTGTTGAACTCTACATACTTCTGATAAGTGACCATTAATTTGTTTGTTGAAATTTAAATCACCTACTCCGATCCGAACCGTATCTAACCAACGATCATCTTAATAAGCTCTCTCCAGTTATCGGCATACGGCGCATCAGGTATTACATCGTTGTTTCCCTTAAAGCGTATAGTGCCCCTGATACATCCAAGCATGAGCTTTGCAAGCTCCTTGGGGTTGTCCGGGTCAAAAAAAGATGTTTCACGGCAGCTTCCTACTGTCTCATGGGCATAGGGCAGATCTGCCAGAAGAATAGGCTTTCCGTAAGCCTTTGCCTCGATGATCGGAAGCCCCCACGTCTCCAGCTTTGAAGGGAATATAACGCAGTCGCAACTGTTATACCTCTCAATCATCTCATCTCTCGACTGCAAACCTATCCACCTGACAGATCTTACCGACTGATACGTTTTTCTAAGGTATTGGGAATACTTATTCTCTGAGCCGTCCGTAGTAAGCCAGACCTCAAACTCGTCCGAATATTTTGAAAGGACAGCCGCCGCGCGGCATATTATCTCAAAATTCTTGAATGCTCTCGGGAAAGAGGGAAAAAAGAATTTATACTTATTGTTATCGCTTTGTGATCTTTCCTGCTTGACAACATCAACGTCAACGGAGGGATGAGCGACGATAACGTTCTTAATTCCGTACATTTTCTTAAACTCATCTCTCAACCATTTCTGCTGAACAATAACGGCTGTGTTTTTCTTTATGTTTATTGCATACAGGTGCTTGTAGAACAAGGACATAAAGAAAACGCTCTTGCTGAATCTGAAAAATTTCTTATCAGGCTTTAGAAACGGCGTAGGGTTATGACAATAGGTAAAAAGCCTTTCCGCCTTAACGTTTGGAGTCATATCATGGAGAGAGATCCAAGCGTAAATATCCTTCTTCCGGGAATATCTATGGAAATATATATACTCATAGTACATTCTCAACAAATAGGACGACCGCGACCTCGGAAGCTCGATAAAACTGAAATTGCCGCGGTATTTCTCAAAAAGCGATACTCTGTGAACAAAACAAGTTATATCATATTTCTTATCATAGTCCATATTTATCAGCATATCGAGCATATCATAGTATATCGTCAGAGGACCGCCCTCAAAAAGGTTTATACCGCTGATGACAATTTTTCGTTTACTCATAACCGCTTACTCCTCTCAGTATGACCCATATTGACAGCAGTTCTCCTATTTCTTTGCCGACTTTTTAGCCATCTCGCCTGTTCCGCCCTCGACAACGCCGTCGTGGCGAAGAACGCTGCTGATAGTGCCTGTAAAGCACTTTATATCCATAGCCAGCGCCTTTAACGAGCCGCTTTTCAGCGCCTTGACATAGTCGCCGTCAATTTTGGCTTTTACGTCGATTTCCAGCTCATCGCGTCCGCTGATCTGCGCAAGTCCGGTAAGTCCCGGCTTGACATCGTTGGCGTTGTACTTGTCGCGTTCTGCGATCAGATCATCCTGATTCCAGAGAGCAGGGCGAGGTCCTATGACAGACATCTGCGACATAAAGATATTCAGAAGCTGCGGCAGCTCATCGAGGCTGGATTTCCGCAAAAAACTGCCGACTCTCGTTATATACTGGTCGGGATTTGACAACATATGCGTAGGCATATCGTGGGGAGTAGACATTTTCATCGAGCGGAACTTATACAGCTCGAAGTACTCCTTATTCTTGCCGATACGCTTCTGCTTGAAAAATACCGGTCCGGGATCATCGAGATAAATCGCCGCAGAAACGCCGAGCAGCACGGGAGAAAGCGCAACAATGCCGCAGTACGCCATTACGCTGTCTATTCTGTCTTTTACTGATGCCTCGTAGAAATTCATAGATTTATTTTTAGGTTCTGAATTTCTGAGATTCGGATTATCAACATTCAGCTCTCTACGAACCTTTTCAGCCCTGTTTTCTGCGATCGCCTTTGAGGCAAAATAACCTGCTGCAAGGGCAGTTATCCCTGCCGCTGCCGCCTTTGCAATTTTCTTTTTATTCATGATACATCATTTCTCCACAATCCATGTTGTATTTGATTTTATATAGCTCATTTCAGGTACAACCGACGATTTCATTACCGACGCATTGCAGTCAACATGAGAATAGCCGCCGACAACGCAGTTATGATTTACCACCGCACCGGCTGAAACGAAGCATCCGTCTCCGATAACAGCCTCCGACTGGATCGCCGCAAAAGGCTCGACAACGCAGCCATTCCCGATCTTAGCGGTCGGCGACACATACGCGCGCGGACTGACGACCGCAGCTATCTCAAACTTAGTATTCAGGAGCATTTCGATCATGCTGCGGCGAACGACCGGATCGCCGATCGCAACTACAGCCGAACCGTACTCCGGATAACAGCTATCTATCTCTGAAATTCTGCAAACAGCCTTATCAGAATTATCGTCGACGAAATCTATCTTGTCATATATCCCCAGCTCAACGGCAATTTCCTTAACAAGTCTGCCGTACTGCCCTGCCCCAACTATCAGCAAATTATTACTCATAACATTAAATAACCTATTCTCAATTCGCCCTGTTTTCCAAATACTATAACGAGTAGTTTATTCTCGCCTCTGTTCATAATATCTTTTCATTATCATCATTACCTTCCGCCCTGACACATCTCCGGAAGCATACTGACTTGCCTTGAAGCGCCCTGCCGCGAACACATACGGTCACACAATATATCTACTGATATTATATCACACCGCATCCGATTTGTCAAGCCTATACAAAAAAATCGTGGGATTTCTTACATATCTAACAATTTGCTGATTTCATATCAGCGACGAGCTATCAACAAGTTCTTGACAATACAGATGAAACGTGATATAATATGTATGATATAATTATTATATGCCTATTATAGCTTTTGTATCAGGAGGAGCTTATGAATAACATAAAAATCAGTGAACTTTATGATCTGAACCACACACTGGCAGGCGAATATCTGGGAGGTTTCACTTATCCCTGGGAGGCATTGAAGGGGCTGAGCGATTTCATTATCGTCCTTGGAAAAACTCTTGACCCGGACGAGTTCACCAGCCCGGCAGAAAATGTCTGGGTACATAAGACCGCCAGGATCTTCCCCAGCGCATACCTGGGCGCACCCTGCATCATCGGCGCGAATACGGAGGTTCGCCACTGCGCCTTTATAAGAGGAAGCGCTCTTGTGGGAGAAAACTGCGTTGTGGGAAATTCCGTGGAGCTGAAAAACGTCATACTTTTCGACAACGTCCAGACTCCTCATTATAACTACGTAGGCGACAGTATTCTGGGCTATAGATCGCACATGGGCGCAGGCTCGATAACGTCAAATGTCAAGTCAGACAAAACAAATGTTGTTATCAGATCGGGCGGCGAAGAGATCGAAACAGGAATAAAGAAGATCGGCGCAATGCTGGGAGATAACGTTGAAGTGGGCTGCAACAGCGTACTTAACCCCGGTACTATTATCGGCAGATCATCCAACATTTATCCCACAAGCTGCGTAAGAGGCGTTGTACCTGGAAATTCCATATGGAAAACAGGCGGAATTGTTGTTGAAAAAAAATAAGGTTTTTTTGCATAAAAAGGGCAGGGAATTTTTTCCCTGCCTCTTTATGTACGGACTACAAGTTTATAAGGGAGCGCCTGAAGGCTGCATCGACCTGCGGTCGATATGGGACTCCGTCCCATGCCCTGCCAGAGGGAAATTGTCCCTTTGGAAACCCGGTTTTGTCGGCTGCGCCGACCTGGGGCTCTGCCCCATACCCCGCCTCCGGGATTTCTTATAATTGCGAAATCAGCTTTTTCCTCATAAGCTGCATATCAAAAGCGTCTATTCTGCCGTCCTGGCACATATCGCCTGCCGTCCAGTCCATAAACTCGCCTGAACCAAGCAGCCACTTCTCCAGCATGACAAGGTCAGCCACTGAAAATTCGCCGTCTGCATTGACATCGCCAACAACAGTTTTTTCGTCAGCCGCAGGGACGATCACCCAGCGCTGCCCCTCTCCGCCCCAGTAATTCCACTGACAGATATTTGCGCCCGGTTCTGTACTGATATTATAAACGTCAACCGCCGATATCCCGTCGGAGCAGGCAGTCATAATTCCGTAAGAGCCGTCCTTGTAGGGCTTGAATGTAAAGCTCTGACCGCTGCTTCCGGTAAAATCCGCCAGCGAAATATTGCTTCCGTCCCCGGCGCTGGAATTTTCAACAGTCACAGCCTTTCCGCCGCTTAAAACGGAGAAAGTACCGTCGTCATTTTTTCTGAACGTCCACGTTTGCTTCTGTTCGGACTGCTCGATATTTCCGCTGTTTTCAGCCATATACAGACCGCTGTTGACATTGCGGACAACATACTCCGCCTCCGGGATCTCCGGATAAACCGGCGTGATCTTCCAGAGCTGTCCGTCGCCCTCCCAGTATTCCCACTGGCAGATATTTGCGCCGTTTTCCTTGCTGATCTCATATACGTCCAATCCGGATCTGCCGCCTGAGCACTTTGAAACAATGCCGTAATATGCACCTTTCTGCACAAGTCTGAACTGCTGATCGTCCGCGCCGATGTACTTTTCAAGCTGGATATTCAGCCCATCGGCAGCGTCCGTGCCGTCAACGGTAACTGCCATGCTTTCGTCAACCATTGAAACTATTTTGCACCATCCGTCTCCCACATCACATATACGCCATTCCTGCGCGCTTCCGCCTATCTTGCTCCACTGCCGGATATTTGTGCCTGGAGCGCTGTTGCCATTTTCCAGGTCAAGTACAAGTCCGCTGTTTTTATTGGTGAGTCTATAGGATATATCGCTGAGAAGCGCCGTATCGCCGATCGTCTTTGAACCGCCCTCAAATGACGTGTTTTCGGGATTGTAGGTCAGCAGGCTGCCGTAGCTTGTAAGGTCGATATTGTCCTGGCTGATATCATAGGCAGTCTTTTTGCTTCCCCATACGCAGGTATTGTTGCCGGTGGCTGTGAACGTCATTTTCTCGGTCTGCTGCGCGGATTCGTCCGCCTGAACCAGGAATTCGCCCTTATATGTAACATTGTCAAAAGAAATGCTCATATTAGGCGAGCCGTCTTTCATTGTCCATGTTCCCGAAATATCGCCGGAAACCGTTCCGTTTGCGTTCAGAGTGATATTCTTCGGCTTTTCGACATCCGCGCTCTGTTCGTTTACAAAATTCTGATCCAGCGTGTGGAAAATAAACTCATAGTCGCCGATAACAGCGTCGGCAGAGTGACCGTTCTCCGAGAGCGATTCACCGGAATATTCATAGGCAGAAGCCGTAAGCCAGCCGTCCTCGTTTATGAACATCTGATGCACCCGGACTTCATGGAAACCATATGCGTCGTCGAATTTCGTATGGTAAACAACGTACAGCTTTCCGTCGTCATCCATGAGGGCGGAGTTGTGGCCCTGTGCCTTGAACGGTCTGTCGTTGCAGCTCCACTGATAATTGGACATGAGCCGTTCGCCAATGACGCCTTTTGTATTGGCATCTCCCGTGCCGCGGCTGAAAATTGCACTGTTGCCGTTCTGGTCGAGATAAGGCCCGGAGGGATTCTCCGAGCGAAAGATCCGCATATTATAGCCGCCGTTGGAGTTGAAATAGCCGTATGAAACGAAAAGATAGTAGTAACCCCTGCCTGTATCCGGGTCGACCATGTACTCGATGTACGGCCCTTCGCCGGAACTGAAATCGCCGCCTGCCGCGCGTATCCCCATGTAGGCATCGGAGACGTTCGCCTTCGTTTCGTACCTGACATTGTAATCGCGCAAGCCGGTATTCTCATCAAGCTCCAGCATATAAAGTCCGCCGAACCATGATCCGTATATCATCCAGAGATCCCCGTTTTCGTCGTAGAATACAGCCGGGTCAATGGCGTTTGTGCCGTAGGAGGCGTTCCAGCCCGAACCGCTGAGATAGCGGCTTATATCCGGATTATTCCCGAGAACCTTCGGCACATCCGTATCGTTGACATTGTTGACGGAATTATTTGTGAATCCGGAATAAACGATAGTTCCCTGGTAGGTGTACGGCCCGTCAATATTGTCGGCAGTGCAGAGAACGATGGAGGAGTTCCATGCCTGACCGTTAATGCTGAGGTACATACAGTATTTACCCATAGCAGGGTTATATACAATGTCGGGAGCCCAGAGGTTTCCCGACAGATCATAGCCGTTCGTAGTATTCGACCACTTTTCCGGAACTGCCAGGTCTTTGTAGATGTCGCTGAAAAAAGTCGTGTTTTTTGTGCCGAGATGCGAATTTGCAGCAGAATACCAGCTACACAGGTCATTCGATCTTGCAGCGCCCAAATGGGAACCAATTATATAGTATCCGCCGTCTGCCAGCTTCACCACGGATGGATCATGAACGCTGACTCTTGCGTGGTCTACCGCGCTGACGCCCGGCACAGCCATAAGCCCGGGCAGAGCGAGAACTGCCGCAGTTAAAATTCCTGCCGTCTTGCCGATCGCTTTTCTTATTGAAAACATTATTATACCTCCATGTTTATCATCAACTGCTTTAATTATATCATAATGTTTTCAAATAATCAATGACTTATTGAACCATTTTACTGATTTTTTGATCTGCAATAGTGAATATAAAATCCGGATGTGCATTATCATGCGATGTTTACGGCTTTTTGCTTCACAATAGTATATATTCGGAGTTGAGATGAAAAGACTTGACAGAAGAACTGAGTATGATTAATATATGCGAAAGTTATTTTCTATATAGTCAACGCCGCACAAAATTCGTGCAGTGTTGATTTTTTCAATCAACTTGGTATATGCAACAGAAAAACTCTTTATTACGAATAACTGGATTATAAATGATCCAATCACAAAAAGACAAATCGTAACTACAAATATGGCAATTAGTATTTTTTAATGTGATTTACCATTCTATCACGCCTCCGCAATTAAGTGTAGTTTATCCGCTTTGATAACATAATTCCTCTTTATCCACAAGCATCTTTTTCAACATATGCTATTATAACCATATGTGGAATTGTTATATCGGGTGCAGCACTGTGTATCTTTGCAGTAAAAAAAAACTTTATGAAAATCATAAAGTTTCAGTCTGTCGAAAAAGTCAAGCATTTGCTTGGCTTTTTTGCATATATTTGGTATAATAGAGAAAAGGGAAGGTGAAAAAGATGCTGGCAATAAAAACAGAAGAACGAGGACAATACGAGATGATCTGTATAGAGGAACTTGTACCGCAGGAGCATATACTGAGAAAGATAGACGCAGCAATAGATTTTGACCACATTTATGAACTTGTGGGAGAATTGTACTGTCCCGACA
>JAGBGT010000025.1 GCA_017935865.1 Ruminococcus sp.
CGTAGTCAGATTTTTCGTCAGATTGCACAAAAGCGACGCAGGCATACTGTCGTATGGCAAGGAGTTTTTGTGTGATATGAGGTCAAATATGCAAGCAGATGACGTACAAAGCCGTTAGGCGGTCTTTGTGCGGTGTTGCCTTAATCATTTTGTCCACCTTGAAGTCACAATGTGAGTTTACATTCAGCATCGGAAAGTATATAATATAGACAAAGTGGTATAAGGCAACGCCGCACAAAGCACACCTGGCGGTTCAGATAGTCTTTGTGCGGTGTTGCCTAAATACGGAATAAGGAGGAGTTTTATGAAATTCATGAGAAAAAAATGTGTTAAGGCAGCTTTATCCTGTAT
Source organism: Ruminococcus sp. (assembly GCA_017935865.1). Lineage (GTDB taxonomy): Bacteria > Bacillota > Clostridia > Oscillospirales > Ruminococcaceae > Ruminococcus. The sequence goes on from JAGBGT010000025.1 coordinate 352, forward strand.
GACAGCGCTTGCATTTCTTACCGCGTCAGCAGCTTTTCCGCATCAAATGAATCTGGAGGTTAACGCGGCTGAAAGTTCGACTGTTGCAAATCCTGTTATCTGGTCAGATGTTCCTGATCTTGACGCTATACGTGTGGGCGATACCTATTATATGATCAGTACGACTATGTTTTTTACTCCCGGCGCGCCGATCATGAAGTCAAAAGATCTCGCCTCATGGGAAATCTGCAATTACGTTTATGATACTCTCGCAGACGGCGATGTTCAGAATCTTACAAACGGCAAACACGACTACGCTCATGGACAATGGGCTGCGAGCCTGCGCTACCACAATGGAACATTCTATGTTTTCTTTGGAAGCTATGGTACTGGAAAATCCTATATCTACAAAACAAATGATATCGAAAACGGTACATGGACAAAAACTGAACTTAACGGAATGTATCACGACGCTTCGCTGTTTTTTGACGACGACGGCAGAAATTATCTCGTCTACGGTGCAGGCGGAACTATTAAAATTAAGGAGCTTAATGCCGAAATGACCGGTTTCAAGCCCGGAGGAGCTGATAAGGAACTCTTCAAAACAGGTCTTGACGGTCTCAGCGGCGAGGGTTCGCATATTCAAAAGATCGGCGACTATTACTACATATTCCTTATTGCCTGGCCAAGCAACAGCGGAAGGATCGAGCTATGCTACAGAAGCAAGGATATCCTTGGCTCTTATGAGGGCAAAACTATTCTAAATTCCGACGGCGCTGCCCAGGGAGGTATTGTTGACACTCCCGACGGCAAGTGGTACGGGCTTGTTTTTGAAGATCATGGCGCAGTCGGACGTATCCCCGTACTTGTTCCTGTAACATGGCAGAACGACTGGCCTATTATGGGCGAAAACGGAAAGGTTCCCAAAACGATCACTGTGAACGGCAGCTATAACGGAACATTTCTTGCCGCTGATGATGATTTCAGCTACGGTTCAAACGATCTCGCTCTTGAATGGCAGTGGAATCACAATCCCGATAATACCGCGTGGTCGGTGACTGAACGCCAAGGTTATCTGAGACTGAAAAACAAAACTCTTGCAACAAATATTCTTAATGCAAGAAATACGCTTACCCAGCGGACAGAAGGGCCGGCTTGCAGCAGTGTTATCAAGCTTGATACGTCTAATATGAAAGCAGGCGATTACGCAGGGCTTTCGGCTTTTCAGTATAAGTATGGAAATGTCGGGGTCTACGTTGCCGATGACGGTTCAAAAAAGATCTATATGGCTGAAAACGGCATTGCAGCAAGCGGCGGTGATATCTCAGACAGCTACAATAAAATTGTTGAGGAGACTGATCTCAACGGAAATGAAATTTACCTCAAGGTGGATTTCAAGTTTAATAATGTTGACAGCGATCTGAATATTTCATATAATCTCGACAAGGCGAACTTCTACTATTCCTATGACGGCAGCAGTTGGACAAAAATCGGAAACGAACTCAGCATGAGCTATGATCTGAAGCTGTTTACCGGTTATCGCAGCGCAATATACAGCTACGCTACAAAAACAACCGGCGGTTATGCTGATATAGACTTTTTTGACTACGAACGCGCTGATTGGAATCAGCCAACCGAGGTCACGCCAAACGATTTTGGATGGTATTTTAATAACGGCTTTGAGAATGACACAGAGGGCTGGACAGGAAGAGGAAGTGCAGAAGTTTCCTCAAGCAGCCAGACCGGATATGTGGGAAACAGTTCTCTTTACGTTACGGGAAGAACGTCAGCATGGAACGGAGCGCAAAAATCACTCAACTCTTCCGTTTTTAAGCCGGGCAATGAATACAGCTTCAGCGCAAATGTCAAATATACGTCAGGCAATGTTGTCGATACATTTTTCATGAAATTACAGTATGTTGACGGCAGCGGCGATACTAAGTATGCCACAATTGCAGAATCCACAGCTATCAAGGGTGAGTGGGTACAGCTTGCGAATTCTAAATTTAAAATTCCGTCCGATGCATCCAATATGTATCTCTATATCGAAACGGCAGACAGCACTAACAGCTTCTACCTTGATGAAACAATAGGAGCTGTTGGCGGTACTGGTATCCTCGGCGCAGGCTCTCAGAAGATAATACTCGGAGATATTAATTCCGACAGTGTAGTTGACAGCTTTGACCTTGTACTTGCGCGAAAAGGTCATACAGACGGTTTTAAAAGCACAGCGGCTCAGATCGCGGCGGACGTTGACCAGAACGGAATTTTTGACGAGACCGATCTTGCACTTCTCCAGGAATTTCTTCTCGGAAAAATAACGAAATTTCCTGTATCTGAACCTGTAATTCCTTCAGAGGAAAATCCATGGGATACGTATGAGGAAACAGCTTCTCCTGAAATGCAGAAATTTTATTCCGATTCACTTTATCAGATAGGAAACACGGCAAGGATCTGCGAGAAAATAGAAAAGGCACAGAAAGGTGAAAACGTGACATTAGCCTATATCGGCGGCTCTATTACCGAAGGCGGAAGGACCGATACGTGTTATGTCAGCCGTTCTTACAAATACTTTGCAGATACTTTCGGCACAGGGAACAATGTTTCCTTTATCAATGCCGGTTTATCGGGAACATCGTCGGTTGTCGGACTTATGCGCGCACAGAACGATATACTTAATTCAAATCCCGATGTTATTTTCATTGAATTTTCGGTAAACGATCATCCCGGGGAAATTTACAAAAAAGGATACGAGAGTCTCGTTAAAAAATGCTTGTCGCAGCCAAACAGTCCGGCGGTAATCCTCATCATAAACCGCGCTAAGGGAGGATATTCTATGCAGGAGCAGATGGCTGCTATCGGAAAAAATTACGATCTGCCCATAATAAGTATGGATAATGCGCTTACAAATGCCTTTAACAGCGGACTTCTGACCACAGACGATTACTATACTGACGAATACCATCCTCACGAGAAGGGCAATGAACTGATCTCGGATTCTATTGCTTATTTCTACAGGCAGGCTCTGAAAACGATCAACAAGTCAGACAGTTACACAATACCCGCGTCTGCTGTCTATGGAACGGAGTATTCCACAGGCTCGATCGTTCCGCTGAACGAACTGACAAATTTCAATGCCGGTTCGTTTACACAGACAAATACCGGCTATGCAACTCTTCCGTATACATTGAAACACGCTGCATGGGGCGGCAATACGCCAATTACTTTCACAACTAAGGGCAAGGGTATCTTCATTGTCTATAGCGCCAAGGACGATACGTCTTTCGGTGATCTTAATGTTACAGTAAACGGTAAGACCTCTGTGATAAGCGGAAACAAGCAGTACGCATGGGGCGGCCCTGAAGCTGACGCTGCTTATATCCAGAACAATTCGGGCGATCTGAACGTTTCTATCAACGTCGAAAATGCAGGTACTGAATTTACCATTTGGGGCATAGGAATTGTAAAATAAGGCAACACCGCACAAAGATTGTGCGTCAGATGCGTAGTCAGATTTTTCGTCAGATTGCACAAAAGCGACGCAGGCATACTGTCGTATGGCAAGGAGTTTTTGTGTGATATGAGGTCAAATATGCAAGCAGATGACGTAC
>JAGBGT010000026.1 GCA_017935865.1 Ruminococcus sp.
GATTTCTCCCTGCCTCTTTGATATATGGACAATCAGTTTATAAGGGAACGCCCTCTCTTGCAGGGCGTTCCCTCTTTTCCAACAGTCCACCGGACTGTTGGAAAATTCACCCTTTGCGGAGCGCCTGAAGGCATCGTCGACCTGCGGTCGACTTGGGACTCTGTCCCAAACCCTGCCAGAGGCGCTGCCTCTGGACTCTGCAAAAGGGGCATTGCCCCTTTTGAAACCCGGTGTTATTGGCGTTTGCCGTTATTTCTTGACCGCCACATTCTCCCGATAGCTCGCAAGCTGCTTCTCCAGATAACTCACCTCGCCGGCAGGAGCTTTTTCCTCATCCGGATGACTCTCCGTGTACCGCTTTATCAGTCCGCAGAACTGCTCGCCGTATTTCTCCGCTTTCCGCGTTCCGACTCCGGAGACCTCGTAAAATGCGTTTATATCAACAGGCAGCTTCCTGCACATATCTTTCAGAGAAGCGTCGGAGAAAATAATATACGCCGGAACTTTTTCCTTTTTTGCAAACTCTGACCGCAGATCCCGCAGCTCCCGGAACAGACCGCTTTCCGCATAAAAATCGTCCTCCGCACGCCGGGTGCTCTTTTTTTCTGCTTTCGGCAGCTTCTTCGTTATCCGCATCTCAATAGTCTGCTGACCTTTCAGAACTGCCGCAGAGGAGCGCGAAAGCCGTATGACCGGGTACTCGTCGTCAGTCTGGATCAGATAGCCCTTGGAGACCAGAAAGTCTATCTCGCTGCGGATAAAGCGCAGGGTATAGTCGGGCATAATGCCGTATGTAGACAGCTTATCAAAGCCAAGAGCCAGCAGTTTTTCGCTGGAATTGCCTTTTAAAATGTCCGCGATCATCGACTTTCCGTAGGCTCTTCCCTTTTGATGCACCCGGTAGACACATGAAATTATTTTCTTGGAGTCAAGTGTTATGTCTGTCAGCTCAAAGCTTCCGTTGCAGACAGAGCAGTTTCCGCAGCCCTCCGACTGTTTTTCGCCGAAATAGTTCAGCATAAACCGGCGGAGACAATCGTCCGTGGTGCAGTAATAGGTCATGTATTTCAGCCGCTCCGTGTCCTGGCGATACACCAGCTCCGCCTGTTCCGGGGTAAGCTCATTGTTCTCCTCCCGGCTGCGGTCGATGAGAAACTGATTTGTCCTGACATCCTGCGGGCTATAGAGGAGAATACAGTCGGATGACTCGCCGTCACGTCCTGCACGCCCGGCTTCCTGGTAGTAGCTTTCAATATTTTTCGGCATATTGTAGTGGATGACGAAGCGGACGTCGGATTTGTCAATCCCCATTCCGAAAGCATTGGTGGCGACCATTATGCGCCGGCGGTCATATATGAAATCCTCCTGATTGGACGAACGCTCCTCCGGTGACAGTCCGGCGTGGTAGCGCGTGGCGGAGAAGCCGTCCTCATTGAGCCGCTGGCAGACCTCCTCTACATTTTTTCGTGAGAGACAGTAGACTATTCCGCATTTATCCGGATATTTTTTCAGCAGCTCCAGCAGCGTCTGGTACTTTCCTGCCGGATGCACCACCCCGAAATAGAGGTTCTTCCTGTCGAACCCGGTGACCATTACAAAGGGGTCGCGGAGTTTCAGTATGCGGATGATATCGTCGCGGACGGTTTCGGTTGCCGTGGCGGTAAATGCGCTGACTATCGGGCGGCAGGGGAGTTTTTCGATAAATTCGGTTATTCTCAGGTAGCTGGGGCGGAAATCCTGTCCCCACTGGGAGACACAGTGAGACTCATCCACGGTGACCATGGAAATTTTCAGCTCCGCCGCCAGAGCGAGAAAATCCGGCGTATCGAGACGTTCCGGGGCAGCGTAGATTATTTTGAAGATGCCGTGCTCGGCGTCGTAGAAGAAGTCGCGGTATTCCTGCTGGGAGAGGGAGCTGTTGATGCAGCCGGCGCTTATACCGGACTCTATCAGCGAGGTGACCTGGTCTTTCATGAGGGAGATAAGCGGTGACACAACGATAGTCACGCCGTCCATCAGCAGCGCCGGGATCTGGTAGCAGAGGGATTTTCCTGCGCCTGTGGGCATTATTCCCAGCACGTCGCTGCCGGAGAGGATGCTGTCCACCAGTTGCTCCTGCCCTTCTCGGAAGCTGTCGTGACCGAAATATTTTTTTAGTGCTTCGTATTTATTCATGGTTTTCCGTCCTTCACTTTTCAGTAATTCTATTGTACCACATTTCTCTTACTTTTTCAAGGACGATTTTATCTTGGCATTACTGGGACAGATTTTATGTCGGCATTATCGAAGAGTTTGCAACGGAGGTAAGTATATCACATCTCGAAATACCCCTGCGGAATATCCCCTACGATTACGCTTTCCGCAAGGAGGAGGCTGAAAGATTCCGTTGTTTCAAAATCGTACATAGGCAGGGCGGAAACAAGAGTCACCGTTATTTCAGCCGTTATTCTGTGGCAGCTCTGATTTATGCCGGTGGATTCAAAGCTGCTCTGTAAGTCCACCGATGCAGAGCCGGCAGACGAGATACGTAGCTTGATCTTCGGGCCTTTTCCTGCGAAAAGATAAGAATTTCCAAGGTCGCCCAATGGGATCTTTGCCTGTATATCCGCGTTTTCCGCCAGTTCCTTATTGATTCGTTCAGTCAGCTCGGAGCGGATGCGGTTTACGTTGACCGACAGAGTCTCGACCGCGGCTGCACGCCCTGTTTCGTCATAGAGGATAGTGGCGAAGCTCTCGTAGGTGTACTCGTTCTCCGCCATACAGTCGGCAACGGCTGCCGAAATGAGCTGATTTGCGGTGCTGCGTGCCGCCTGCTGCGAACGCATTTCGGCGGACGGACGGATGTCCTTTTCCAGACGAACAGCGGCAATTACAAGAAGCACGATGATAAGCAGAAAAACTGCCGTCCCAAGAATACCCTTTCCCCGAAATTTTCTCCTCCTATGCCGTCTCATACCTATCACCACCCTTTCCAGTATATGCCTGATATATGAAAATGTGCTGCTACTTATGGACATTTGCCGGAAAATGTGTTATAATTGTATTAAGTTTATTATCAGGATGTGCTTATGAAAAATATTACTTTAGGAATAACGGCTCATGTGGATTCGGGAAAGACTACTCTTGCGGAGGCGCTGCTCTATGAAACGGGGCAGATCCGCAGGCAGGGCAGAGTTGACAGCGGCAGCTCCTTTCTCGACACAAATTCTATAGAGCGTGACCGCGGCATAACGATTTTTTCCAGCCAGGCGGAATTTACCTGCGGTGAATCCCATATCACGCTGCTTGATACGCCCGGTCACGTGGATTTCTCCGCCGAAACCGAGCGGACAATGCAGGTGCTTGACTACGCCGTGCTTGTTATCAGCGGCACTGACGGCGTTCAGAGCCACACGGCGACACTGTGGAAGCTTCTGAGGAGGTATGAAGTCCCGGTTTTTATTTTCGTCAACAAAATGGACTTGATAGGCGCTGACAGGGCGGCGATAATGAAAAAACTGCGCCATGAATTGTCCGACAGATGTGCCGATTTTTCGTCAGACGCGGACATTTGCGAGAACGCCTCCGACTGTGACGAGGAGCTTATGGAGGTCTATCTTGAAAGCGGAAAACTGAGCCGGGAGGGGATAAACCGGGCGATCTCCGAGCGGCGCGTCTTTCCGTGCTTCTTCGGTTCGGCTCTTAAAAACCGGGGTATCGGCGAGTTTGCCGCAGCCCTGGACAGTTTTACCGATGCGCCGGAACGATACGGCGAGTTCGGCGTGAAGATCTATAAGATCACCTACGACAGCAAGGGGACGCGGCTGACTCATCTTAAAGTCATGGGCGGCGAGCTGAAAGTCCGGGACGAGCTTTCCTATACCAATGCCGACGGTGAGGCTGTGAACGGAAAAATCAGCTCTATCCGCTTTTATTCCGGGGAGAAATTCCGTACAGCGGAGAGGGCTTTGGCAGGTGAGGTCTGCGCTGTAACAGGACTTGACGGCACTTTTTCCGGGCAGGGTATAGGCTGCGTCAGGAACTCTGACAGAGCGGTTTTAGAGCCGGTAATGGTCTATCGCGTGACGTTTCCGGCGGAGAAGAACGCCTATGACGTGCTTAGGGATATGCGGCGGCTGGAGGACGAGGATCCGCAGCTTCACATTCTATGGAACGAACAGCTCCGGGAGATCCATATTCAGCTTATGGGTGCGGTGCAGTTAGAGGTGCTGAGCCGCATAATTCTCGAAAAATTTGGTTATTCCGTCAGCTTCGGCAGCGGTTCGGCAGCATATAAGGAGACGCTGGCAGAGACTGTAGAGGGCGTGGGGCACTATGAACCTCTGCGCCATTATGCCGAGGTTCACCTGCTCCTTGAGCCTTTGCCCCGGGGAAGCGGACTGGTGTTTGAGTCGGCAGTCCCGGAGGACGCGCTGAGCCGTAACTGGCAGCGGCTCATCCTGACTCACCTGGGGGAAAGGGAGCACGCAGGAGTGCTGACCGGGTCGCCCATAACTGATATGAAGATAACTCTCGCCTCGGGAAAAGCGCATCTGAAACATACGGAGGGTGGCGATTTCCGGCAGGCGACATACCGCGCCGTGCGGCAAGGGCTGAGAATGGGCAGGAGCGTTCTGCTGGAGCCGTATTACAACTACGAGCTTGAGCTGCCCACCGAATTTGTGGGACGCGCCATTGCGGATTTGCAGCGGATGTCGGCGGAGTTCAGCCTGCCGGAGACTTTCGGGGAGATGTCGGTGATTTCCGGCAGCGCGCCTGTTTCGGAGATGAACGACTACCAGGGCGAGGTCATCGGCTACACGAAAGGGCAGGGCAGGCTTTCGTGCATGAACGGCGGCTATCGCGAGTGCCACAACGCCGAAGAGGTCATTGCCGCCATGGGCTACGACTGCGACGGGGACAGGGAAAACAGCGCCGATTCGGTGTTTTGCAGTCATGGTGCAGGATTTATCGTTCCCTGGGACAAGGTCAGCGAGCATATGCACCTGCCAAGCTGTCTGGATGAAAAGCCGGAGGAGGCAGTCGGCAAAAAAAGGCGTGATTATGCGGAAAAGACGGTGTCCGAGGAAGAGCTGATGGAGATTTTTCAGCGGACATACGGCAAGCCTGACCGCAATCCCAGAAAGGCTTTCAAGTCGGCGAAGATCGTCAGGGACTACAGCAAGCCGGTGCAGTTGCCGGAGTATGGGCCGCCGGATTATCTGCTGGTGGACGGCTACAACATCATTTTTGCCTGGGAGGAGCTGGAGAAGATCGCCCGGGAGAATCTTGACGCGGCAAGGGCTGAGCTGATTAAGATAATGTGCAATTTTCAGGGATATTCCGGATATGAAATAATAATTGTCTTTGACGCTTATCGGGTCAGGGGGAAGCATAGGGAGGTTGAAAAGTACCTGAATATCAATATCGTCTACACCCGCGAGTCGGAGACGGCGGACAGCTATATCGAGCGCGTGACCCATGAGCTTTCAAAGAAGCATCGGGTACGTGTGGCGACCTCGGACGGCGCGGAGCAGATGATAATTTTCGGCAGCGGAGCTATGAGGGTTTCCGCCTCGGAGCTGAAAAAGCGGGTGGAGGCAGCCGACAGGTCTATTCTCGATTATATAAACAAAAACGGCTGATTAAACGTTGGGTTTCCAAAATGACAAACCGACATGGTTCGAGACGAAGTTCCAAGTCGGCGAAGCCGACAACACCGGATTTCCAAAGGGACAATGTCCCTTTGGCAGGGTTTGGGACGGAGTCCCAAGTCGGCACAGCCGACAACACCGGGTTTCAAAAGGGGCAATGCCCCTTTTGCAGAGTCCAGAGGCAGCGCCTCTGGCAGGGCATGGGACAGAGTCCCATATCGACCGCAGGTCGATGCAGCCTTCAGGCGCTCCGCAAAGGGTGAATTTTCCAACAGTCCAGTGGACTGTTGAAAAAGAGGGAACGCCCTGCAAGAGAGGGCGTTCCCTTATAAACTGATTGTCCATACTTAAAAAGACAGGGAAAATTTCTCCCTGCCTTTTTTGAATCCCGATGTTTATTGGCATACACCGATACGATCAATTATAAATAAATTTCCAGCGGAAGTTGTCGCTTTCTCCCAATGTGTCTTTATGTTCCTCCATAGTTTTTTTCATTTCCTCGATCTCCTCTGGAGTGGGATCACAGTTTTCGATAAACTGTTCAAACTGCTGCTCCTCAGTCATATAAATACCCGAATTGAAAGGCTTGGTCTCAATAGATCTATAGTCCGGGACAACTCTGCATTCCGGATAACCTGAGCTGCCGTCATAAAAGATCATAAGATCGCCGTCGGCGCAGCGTTTTACGGTTTTAACTTCGTGCTCCAGAAGAAATTCCGGAGATATTTCATAAGTTGTAAGAGAACCGCTTTTCAGGTCGGCGCTGAGAATATGTCCTATAATATTTTCATTCTGATAGAACAGCAGATCTTCCTCGTTGGAAAATGAACTTCCGGCAAGGCTGTTCAGTTTGCATATTGCCGGCAGTACGACACGGAAGCTGTCTCCGTCTCTTTTGAATATAAAATACTGCTCCTGTTCCTCAACGTTGGCTTTAAGATAGTAATGATCTCCGCATATCTCAAAGTCGGTTATCGGATAGTCGGCGGTATCAAAAAAACTGTAAAAATCAGGCTCTTCTGTTCTTAGGAGTTCTCCCTCCGGAGAGATCCATTCAAACTGCGTGTGGTAAACGCCGTCCCTGATGTATTGCAAAACCAGGATGATGCTGTCCTCGTCGGCGGTAAGAGCGACAGGAGAATTTTGATCCTCGTTTGTATTTGACTCTCTGAATATTTCCGTTGTTTCGTTCGTTGACAAATTCAGGCGCATGATAACTCTGTCCTGCGTAGCCGCTTCATAATACAGAAACAGGAGTTCTTCATCATTATATGGCGTTATATACTGCACGATGTTGTATATTTCATAGGGTTCTGTCGAGGTAAGTTTGTCTGTTTCGGAGTCGTATACGCTCACCTTGCCGTACAGTTTGCCGTCGGTTTCTTCTGCCGTGATCATAGAAAAGTAACGGCTGCCGCTGACGCAGGAATATGCGCCGTATTCTGCGGAAAGCGTGATCTCGCCGATCGTTTTGCAGGTATTGCTTTCAGGGTCGAACAGTTCAAGCACCGAGGTATTTCCGCCATCGGCAGGGTGTATTTCTGAGATGATTTTATTGCCTATACAGTTTACAGACGCCAGAGTGCCCTCTGTATTGCTGCATTTCTGGGCTTCACATTTTTCCGCTTCTATCAGGAAAATGTTTTTGTGCTCCAGTTCCGTATACGTATCGTTTTTCAGGCTGAGCATAACAGGTGTACTGTTTGTATCTGAATGTAAAATTCTTGTATCGCTTGAATTGTCCTGAGCATCTTTTTTGCAGGAACACAATACAGACAGTGCGACGGAAAAAGTCAGGGCGAACGTTATAATTTTATTTTTCATTTTTTCTCCTTTTCAAAATCAGACTCGCTGTTGAATAGTTCTTTGGGTCTGCCTATGGATCTGAGTAATCGTTTAGCTATCAATCCTCCTTTCATTTTGACTTTCTAAGAACTTGTGTGACCTCCTTCTATATATAAATGGTTGAAAACATACCAAAAGTGCCTCGAAAAAAATATTTTTGTATACATTCATAATTTTGAACGATGTTATATGAGGTCTTATGGCAAATTTGCCAAAACATTTCCGGATATAAGGCGACACCGCACAAAGCACGCCTGACGGCTTTGCCTAAAGTATTACTTAATATAATTATATACCGGAAATTTCCAATTAGCAATAAGTATTACCGCCAATTTTAACTAATATTTCCTGGCAGTTTTGCACAGAAACAGACTTATCTCTGCTCCGGATAACTGAAAAATACGAGATATATTAAATCCATATAAAATTAAAATAAAAAATTTGTAAAAACACTGGAAATTCTTTTTCAGATATGTTATAATGAATTTGATTGGTTTATCTGCAATGACGCAGTAAGCCTTGATATCTCTCCGCCCGGCGGAGTTAATTTTAGGAGGATTAAACATGAAAAAAGTGCAGATCACAGAAACAGTTCTGCGTGACGCTAATCAGTCACTTATGGCTACTCGTCTGCCCTACGGCGACTACGAGGGTATTCTTGCCGATATGGACAAGGCAGGCTACTATTCCGTAGAGTGCTGGGGCGGAGCTACATTTGACTCCTGCCTGCGCTACCTTAACGAAGATCCCTGGGAGAGACTCAGAAACCTGAGAAAAAATCTGCCCAATACCCGTCTCCAGATGCTCCTCAGAGGTCAGAACCTGCTGGGTTACAAGCATTACCACGACGATGTTGTTGAGAAGTTCATTCAGCTCTCGATCAAGAACGGCATCGACGTTATCCGTATTTTCGATGCTCTCAACGATTTCAGAAACATCGAGACGGCTCTCAATGCCACAAAGCAGTACGGCAACGAGAGAACGGTCGCTTCCGGCTGTATTTCCTACACTCAAAGCCCTGTTCACACTGTTGACAAGTATATTGAGATGTGCAAGGAGCTGAAAACAATGGGCTTCGACACTATCTGCCTTAAAGATATGGCAGGTACGATGTCGCCCTACGAGGCTGAGCACCTTATCAAGGGCATAAAGGACGCTATCGGCGATATGACCCTCATCCTCCATACCCACTGTACTACTGGAATGGCTTACATGACCCTGCTCAAGGCTATCGAGTCCGGCATCGACGTTATAGATACGGCTTGCTCCGCGTTCTCCGGCGGTACATCACAACCCTCTACGGAGACGATGTTCTATGCCCTCCAGCAGTACGGCATCGACTGCGGTCTGGATGAGGACATCATCAACAAGGTCAACGACTTCTTCAAGCCCGTTAAACAGAAGTATATCGACAACGGTCAGTTAAACCCCAAGAGCCTCGCAACAGACGCTCAGGCGCTGGTTTACAAGGTTCCCGGCGGTATGCTTTCAAATATGATCGCAAACCTTACCGATATGCACGCTATGGATAAGTTCGACGCAGCTCTTGCCGAGATCCCGAAGGTTCGCGCCGATCTGGGCTATCCTCCGCTTGTTACGCCCCTTTCGCAGATGGTCGGAAATCAGGCTGTAACAAACGTTCTTATCGGTGAGAGATACAAGAATATTTCCAAAGAAGTCAAGAATTACATCAAGGGCGAGTACGGAATTGCTCCTGCGCCCATTGATGCGGAACTCTCCAAGAAGGTGCTGGGCGATTCTCAGCCGGTAGACTGCCGTATCGAGGATAAGAAGCGTACAGGCGCTGATTTCGATGACGCAAAGAAGGCTCTGGGAGACCTCTGCCGCTGCGAAGAGGATGTAATGAGCTACATCTGCTATCCCGACCAGACGCTTAAATTCCTCCAGAACCGCAAGGCTCAGGAAGAGAATGAGGCTGTCTACACCATCCAGGAAATGTAGTCCGCTAAGGAGGTTATCGTATGAATTATGCATTGCTCGCCGCAAAGGCGGCTGACAGCGGAACGAAAATGGAAATAGGCGACGCGGCTGTAACGGCTGTTTTCGGTTATGTTGTCGTATTTTTCGGACTTATTCTGCTGATGGCTGTGCTTTATGTAAGCGGCGCTATCTTCAAGAGCAAGGAGGCTAAGGCAAATGCCGCCAAGTCTGCCGCTGTACCTGTAAAGGAGGCTGCTCCTGCTGCGGAAGCTCCCGCTGCTCCCGGTTCTGCCGGTCATGTAAAGCTTCACGGAGTGCCGGACAAGGAGGCTGCTATGATTATGGCTATCGTTGCCGATAAGATGCAGACGCCTCTTAATGAGCTTCGTTTTATTTCTATCAAGGAGGTCAAGTAAGCCGAAGCCGATATAGCCGGGATTTACCCGGCGTGTCATGAATCGTGCTTTGATTTACTGACTTAACTAAGGAGGTCAATACAATGAAATATAAAGTTACACTTAACGGCAAGACATATGAGGTCGAGGTTGAAAAGGGAAAGGCTATTCTTCTCGATGAATACGAGGCTCTTGCACCTGCGCCTGCCGCAGCTCCTGCACCTGCTGCTCCGGCAGCCGCTCCAGCCGCCGCACCTGCGCCTGCTGCCGTGAATCTTGCTGCCGGAGAGACTGTCAGCGCCCCCATGCCGGGAAATATTCTCCGCATTGAGGTCAATCAGGGCGACAAGGTCGAAGCCGGTCAGATCCTCGTCATTCTTGAGGCTATGAAAATGGAGAACGAGATCGTTGCTCCCAAGGCAGGTACTGTTGCACAGATCGTCACAAGCAAGGGCGCAGTTGTAGAAACAGGCTCACCCCTTATCGTTATTGCATAAGGAGGGCGGAAAATGGATATTCTTCAGACCCTTAAAGACCTCTGGGAAGGCTCGGGATTCCACAGCTTTCTTGTTGACGGCGGCTGGAAGAACCTTATAATGATTCTCATTTCCTGCGTTCTTCTCTACCTGGGCATCAAGAAAAAGTTTGAACCGCTTCTTCTCGTAGGCATTGCGTTCGGCTGTCTGCTTGTAAATCTTTCCTACTTTACAGCGGACTCCACAGACGCTCTCTATCATCCGGAGCTGTGGACTAATTTCCTCGACCCGGACAGTGAATACTATCACAGCTACGGCACGATCCTCTCCCATGGCGGATTGCTGGATATTCTCTACATAGGCGTTAAAGCCGGAATTTATCCCTCGCTTATCTTCATGGGCGTAGGCGCGATGACAGACTTCGGTCCGCTTATTTCCAACCCCAAGAGCCTTCTTCTGGGCGCGGCTGCTCAGATGGGTGTATTCCTGGCATTCTTCGGAGCCGCTGCTTCCGGCGTATTCACAGGAAACCAGGCTGCATCTATCGGCATCATCGGCGGTGCGGACGGCCCGACAGCTATCTTCCTGACGACAAAGCTCGCCCCCGAGCTCCTCGGACCTATCGCCATTGCGGCATATTCCTACATGGCGCTCATCCCTATGATTCAGCCTCCGCTGATGAAGCTTCTCACCACAGAGAAGGAGCGCAAGGTAAAAATGGAGCAGAACAGAGTGGTTTCAAAAACAGAGAAGATACTCTTCCCCATTATCGTTGCAATGTTCGTTATTCTCCTGCTGCCCTCAACAGCTCCGCTTATCGGCTGCCTGATGCTCGGCAACCTCTGGAGAGAGTGCGGCGTTACCGAGAGACTTTCCGAAACTGTTCAGAACGCGCTCATGAATATCGTTACTGTATTCCTGGGAATTTCCGTAGGTGCAACAATGGCTGCTGACAGCTTCCTGAACTTCAAGACGATACTCATTGTTATTCTCGGACTCGTTGCATTTATGTTCTCAACAGTCGGCGGACTTCTCGTCGGCAAGCTCATGTACGTGCTTACAGGCGGCAAGGTAAATCCGCTTATCGGTTCTGCCGGCGTATCGGCAGTTCCTATGGCGGCACGTGTTTCGCAGCTTGAGGGACAGAAGGCAAATCCTTCAAACTTCCTGCTGATGCACGCCATGGGCCCGAACGTTGCCGGAGTTATCGGTTCTGCTATCGCAGCCGGATTCCTGCTCACCGTGTTCGGATAATAGAAATATCGTAACAATTATTGGCTGTACGGCGGTTGCTGTACAGCCTTTTTGTGCATTATGCACATTAAGTATCATCCGGATACGATTTTTCAACCTCTTTGAACGTGCTCCCAACATTTGTCTAACAGCTTTTCAACAGGTTGTTAACATTTTACTGTTAGTATAGAAAAAATATCCGAAAAAGCTTTTGTGCAAATGGTAGACTTTTGCATTTTTACCTGATTTTGGGTTGACAGATGACGAAAATTGTATTATAATTATAATTAAGATAAAAGAGACAGGGTATACGGCATCACCCGATATATACTCGACGCTGTTGCAAAATATCCAGTAATGCTGACATAAATTTTGTCTGTCTGCGTTGTCGTCGTCACCATACGACAGTATGCTTTCCTCCTCCGCCTTGACATACAAAATTTGTGTTCAGCATCCTTTGGACATTTTGCAACAGCGTCGAGTATAAATGGCGATAACGCAAAAAACGTCCGACGGCTTTGCGTTCCCGGCACAGTCTCCGTGCATCGCCGCCAAAGAAAATGCCGTACTGCGGAATACGGCGGAACAAAAGAAAGGCTGGAGCAGAACGTGAATTATGCCGTATTTCCGCATTGTTACAGAAAGAGACCGGAAATTATTTCCGGATGTGTGGACAAAATCGGAGGACACAAAAATGAAAAAGAAAAAAGAGAAAGCTGCTTCCGGTTTGCGGAAGGGCAGAATCGCCGTCGCTATGGCAGGCATTGTTCTGTGCATGGTGATCGCGGATAATCTGCGAAGAGATTTTTTCATGGTCGAAAACAGGGGAGCTATCACCGTTGACGGCGTTTTCAGGACGAAGCCTGTTGAAGAGCCGCAGGGTCAGGTCGCCTTTGAACCCGGCAGTCAGCCCTTTGCAGACTCCTGTGCGGCTCATGAGCCTGGATATAACGTTACTCAGGCTCAGGCGGCTGAGCTTTCCCAGGGGCTGCTGGCTGTTTCGTCGGCCGCAAATCCTGCCACGCCGAAGAGCGATCAGCAGCTTGTTAATCTGTCAAACTACAAAAATGACTTTTACAGCGTTGACGACGAGACGCTGGTTCTTGACAAAAATGCCGCGGACGCCCTGAACGCTATGATGCAGGATTACTCCAACGCAACGGGGCTGAATGATTTTCTCGTTTACGGAACGACCAATACAAGCGGCGAAGCCGGTTCTGTGTGTCCGAAGGCATACCCGGACTGCGCTTCCGGATATACGGTTGATCTGGCGCTTTACGGCTACCTGGGCATGATCGGCTTTGACGGCTACGACGCAGAGGGCTGGATCATTGAGAATTGCCATAACTATGGCTTTATCGTGAGATACCCTGCCGGCAAGGAAAGCGTAACCGGCGAGACTTTCTGCCCCTGGCATCTCAGATATGTAGGAGAGCCTCATGCGGCGGCTATGAAGCAGTATAATATGTGCCTGGAGGAGTATATCAGCTTTTTAAGCTCCAGCAGCGTGCAGCAGCCTTTTGAGTATTCGTCGGGCACGGCGAATTATAAGATCTATACAGTGCCCTCCGAGGGAGAGATTACGAATGTGCAGGTGCCTGTCGGCGGAAATTGTGATATTTCCGGAGATGGCAGCGGCAGTTATATTGTTACGGCGAGAGTAAAATAATAATCGGCGCAGCCGATAACACCGGGTTTCCAAAGGGACGATGTCCCTTTGGCAGGGTTTGGGACAGCGCCCCAAGTCGGCGAAGCCGATAACATCGGGTTTCAAAAGGGGCAATGCCCCTTTTGCAGAGTCCAGAGGCAGCGCCTCTGGCAGGGCATGGGACGGAGTCCCATGTCGACCGCAGGTCGACGTTTACTTTAGGCGCCCTGCAAGGGGTGAATCCAAAAACAGTCCAGTGGACTGTTTTTGGAGAGGGGACGCTCTGCAAGAGAGAGCGTCCC
>JAGBGT010000027.1 GCA_017935865.1 Ruminococcus sp.
ATTCCCCACGGGGTGGGGAAATGTCGCGAAGCGACAAAGGGGACGGCACGTAGTGCGCCATGCAAGAGAGGGCGTTCCCTTAGAAACTGATTGTCCGCATATAAAAAGATAGAGAGAAATTTTCCCTTTTGAAAAAGGAGATTTCTCTCTATTTATATTTAATATGTCTTTTGAAGTGTATCTTTTTTGGGAAACTGAGATTATCAAATCGCCGCGAAAAAAATAAACCGGGAGTTTTAGGGGACGCTCTCTCTTGCAGAGCGTCCCCTCTCCGGAAACAGTCCACCGGACTGTTTTCGGGTTCACCCCTTGCAGGGCACCTAAAGGCATCGTCGACCTCCGGTCGATTTGGGACTCCGTCCCAAACCCTGCCAGAGGCGCTGCCTCTGGACTCTGCCAAAGGGACATTGTCCCTTTGGAACCCCGGTGTTATCGGCTGCGCCGTTTCCGTTTTATTTAAACAATCCCTTGATCTTCTCAAAGAAATTCTGTCTCCTGGCATAATTCTTCTCACTCAGAGAAGCCTCAAAATCGCGCAGCAGATCTTTCTGCTTCTTGTTCAGATTCTTCGGCACTTCTACATAGAACGTCACATACTGATTGCCGCGTGTATTGCCCTTGAGCCGCTTTACGCCCTTTTCCTTTAAGCGGACAGTGTCGCCGTTCTGCGTTCCCTCGCTGAGGTTGAACTTTACGTCGCCGTCAATCGTTGGTATCGTGATCTCTGTGCCCAGTACGGCATCCATATAAGTAATCGGAATTTCACAGCGGATGTCGCTGCCGTCACGGGTAAAGAAAGAATGAGGTCTCACGTTTACCGTCAGCAGCAGATCGCCGGTAGGCCCTCCATTGATTCCGCAGTCGCCCTGACCGGAAATGAGCAGAGTTCTTCCGTTGTCGATTCCGGCTGGAACAGTGACGTTGATAGTCTTTTGTACGCGCACTCTTCCCACGCCCCGGCACTTGGCGCAGGGATTTTTGATGATCTTGCCCTTGCCGCCGCAATGGGGACAGGGCTTAGTTGAGGAAATTGCGCCGAAAGGTGTACGCTGAGTCGTCTTGACGCTGCCTCTTCCCTGACAATCCGGACAGATCTCGGAGGAAGTTCCGGCATCCGCACCTGTGCCCTTGCAGGCGTCGCAGGCTACAAGGCGATTGACTTTCAGATCGACCTTTTTGCCGTGGCAGGCTTCCATGAACTCGACTGTCACAGATTCGTGAATGTCGTTGCCGCGTCTGGGAGCATTTGCGTTTGCCGCTGAGCGTCCGGAGGTAAATCCGCCGAAGCCGCCGAAAATACTCTCGAAGATATCGCCGAGGTCGCCGAAGCCTCCCATGCCGCCCATATCTCCGCCGCCGTAGCTCGGGTCAACACCGGCGTGACCGAACTGGTCGTAACGCGAGCGCTTCTCGGAGTCGGAAAGCACTTCATACGCTTCGTTGACCTCTTTCATTTTTTCCTCGCAGGTCGGGTCGTCCGGGTGCAGATCGGGGTGAAATTCACGGGCTTTTTTCTTATAAGCCTTTTTTATTTCGTCCTCGGAAGCGCCCTTTTGCAGTCCCAGCACCTCATAATAATCTCTTTTATCAGCCATATTCTATTCTCCAGATATCAGACTTCCCCGGAAACCGAAAAGGCACGTTCAATAGCCTATGAACACAAGTTCTCAGTTTCCGAGGATGTCAACGCGTTCAGGGCGAAGAATATCCGCCCTGAAAAATTTTATTAATGTGACTTAAACCTCTGTGAAGTCAGCGTCCACAACACCGTCGTCGTAGGAGCTTGTATCAGCCTCGCCGCCGCCCATGTTCGCGAACTGTGAGGGGTCGATTCCCTGTCCGTCGGGATTAGCCTGCTGGTAGATCTTTGCGGAGAGGTCGTAGAATGCTTTCTGGAGATCATCCTTGAGAGTCTTGATCTCATCCGTGTTATTTGCCTCGCAGGCAGCCTTCAGAGCTGCGGACTTCTGCTCGATGTTGGCTTTTTCGTCAGCGGAGACCTTATCGCCGAAGTCTGCCAGAGCCTTTTCGCACTGGAATACCAGGTTCTCAGCCTCGTTCTTGGCGTCAACTGCCTCACGGCGCTTCTTATCCTCAGCAGCGTACTGCTCAGCCTCCTTGACGGCTCTTTCAACGTCCTCCTTGGACATATTCGTTGAAGAGGTGATAGTGATATTCTGCTCCTTGCCTGTGCCCAGATCCTTCGCGGAAACATGAACGATACCGTTTCTGTCGATATCGAATGTTACCTCGATCTGAGGGATTCCTCTGGGTGCGGGAGCGATTCCGTCGAGACGGAAAGTTCCAAGCTGCTTGTTGTCTCTTGCAAACTCACGCTCGCCCTGGAGCACGTTGATATCAACGGCAGGCTGGTTGTCAGCATATGTTGAGAACACCTGTGAGTATTTCTTCGGGATGGTAGTATTTCTCTCGATCATTCTTGTGCATACGCCGCCGGCTGTCTCGATACCGAGAGAAAGGGGAGTAACGTCGAGGAGGAGGAGACCGTTTTCAACGTCGCCGCCGAGAACTCCGCCCTGGTAAGCCGCACCGAGAGCTACGCACTCATCCGGGTTGATTCCCTTGAAAGGATCTTTTCCGATAAGCTTCTTGACAGCCTCCTGAACGGCAGGGATTCTTGAAGAACCGCCGACCATGAGCACCTTGTCAAGCTCGGAAACTGAAAGTCCGCTGTCGCTGAGAGCCTGTCTCACAGGTCCCATAGTAGCCTCTACCAGGTCGGCTGTCAGCTCGTTGAACTTAGCTTGTGTCAGAGTAAGGTCGAGATGCTTGGGCGTGCCGGAAGCGTCAACAGTGATGAAAGGAATGTTGATATTTGAAGTTGTTGTCGAGGAAAGCTCGATCTTAGCTTTTTCAGCGGCATCCTTGAGACGCTGTGCAGCCATTTTGTCGGCAGAGAGGTCAACGCCGTCGCTCTTCTTGAATTCCTCAACAATCCAGTCGATAATGCGCTGGTCGAAGTCGTCGCCGCCGAGACGGTTGTTGCCTGCCGTAGCAAGAACCTGCTGGATGTCCTCGCCCATTTCAATGATAGAAACATCGAACGTACCGCCGCCAAGGTCGTATACCATGATGTTCTGCTCCTCTTCCTTGTCGATGCCGTAGGAAAGGGCGGCAGCAGTAGGCTCGTTGATGATACGTCTTACATTAAGACCGGCGATCTGACCGGCATCCTTGGTAGCCTGTCTCTGGGAGTCTGTAAAGTAAGCGGGAACAGTGATAACAGCCTCTGTTACAGGCTCGCCCAGGTAGGATTCGGCGTCAGCCTTGAGCTTCTGGAGGATCATAGCGGAGATCTCCTGGGGAGTATAGTTCTTTCCGTCGATATTTACCTTGTAATTAGAGCCCATATGTCTCTTGATAGAAGAAATAGTTCTGTCGTGATTTGTGATAGCCTGTCTTTTTGCGACCTGACCGACGAGACGTTCGCCGCTGTTTGTGAAAGCCACAACAGAGGGAGTGGTTCTTGCACCTTCACTGTTGGGGATAACCACAACCTGACCGCCTTCCATAACGGCTACGCATGAGTTAGTTGTACCCAGATCAATTCCGATAATCTTTGCCATTTTAATTACCTCCAAAGATGAAAATTATATAGGTTTATTTGTATGCGAAATTCGGAATATGTTCTCGAATCTGACTTCCGTCTGTGAGAACAATAATTTAATCCGCTGCCACAGCCACCAGAGCCGGACGGATAAGCTTGTCGCCAAGCATATAGCCCTTCTGGTAGACGGCGCAGACATGGTTTGCGGCGTAATCAGTGCCGCTCTGCTGCTGCATTGCATTGTGGAAATTAGGGTCGAACTCTTTGCCAAGAGCGTCGATAGCGGTAACATTCATATCCGCCATAAACTTGCTGAGCTGATTTACGATCATATTCAGACCGTTCTTGAAATTCTCGTCGGAGCATTCAGCCTCAAGACAACGTTCAAAGCTGTCTATGACCGGAAGAAGACCCTCCACGCATTTTGCAGTTGCATTTGCATATGTTTCAGCCTTTTCTCTGGCTGTACGCTTGCGGAAGTTGTCGTAGTCGGCGTTGACTCTGTAGAAGTTTTCGGTCGCCTTTTCAAGTTTTTCCTCAAGCTCCGAGATCTGCGCCGCAACATCGTTGTACTCGCTGACAGCGTCTTCCTCGTCATCGGCGGACACATCGGCAGATTCTCCGGCGGTATCTTCTGTTTCAATACCGTTTTCCTCAACGGTATCCAGATCTTTCTCGTCCATTACTGCTCCTTTCCCTGAGTCCCATCGGACTCGGTATTTTCTTTATCTTCTGACATAAGAGCTGATATCTTATGTGTGAGATATTCAACATATGGAATGATTTTTTTGTAATCTACCCTCATAGGGCCGATAATTCCCAGAGAGCCTGCCTCCCTGCCTCTCTTGCGGTAACTTGAGACTATCATGCTGGAGTTTCCGATGGCAAATGTTCCGCCTGCGCCGAATTTCACCTGGATGCCGCTGAACGAGTCGTCGAGCAGCTCTGTCAGCTCGTTTTTATGCTCGATGAACCGCACGACCTCCATTTTATCCAGTTCCTCGCAGGAGAGAAGCTTTTCGCCGCCGCTCAATGTAAGCTGCTGCTGTTTCAGATCGGCGGAAAGCTCGCAGATGCCTTTTACCAGCGGTGAAAGGCTGACCATATAGGCTGAGACCGCCGTTATCATTTTGTCCAGCATTTCCTCATTCAGATCTTCCACAGAGATGCCGCTGAGGTTTTCATCTATATAATGTGTAAAGAAGTCAAGCTGTTCGTGGCTCAGGTCGAATTCCAGCCGGCAAGCCTTATTTTTGATGCTTCCGTTCGAGGTTATCAGCAGGATAACGTAAAGGCGTTTTCCCGTGGGGATGACCTCTACCTTTGAAATAACGGAAAACTTAGGAGCTGAATTTGCAACCACCGCGGCGCATTGTGTCAGCTCCGTGAGGGCAGTTGCCGCGTTCTGGATAAGCAGCTCCTCGGGGGTATTCTCGTCGCCCAGCAGCTCATCCAGCCGCTGTTTTTCCTCTCCTGAAAGCTCGGGAGGAGCGATAAGCTCGTCGATATACAGCCGGTAGCCCGAATATGTGGGGACTCTTCCGGCGGAGGTATGGGGCTGTTCAAGATAGCCCAACTGTTCCAGGGCAGCCATATCGTTGCGGATAGTAGCTGCGGAAACATTTATATGCTCCATTTTCGAGATAGCCTTAGAGCCGACGGGTTCGCCGGTCCTGATGTATTCGTCAACCACAGCAGCGAGAACTTTCAGCTTTCTGTCATCCACGATCAATCACAACCTTTCGCCAAGTCCGTCACTGTTTCACTGTTTAGCACTCTTGCTCTCTGAGTGCTAATATAACTTTACCACTATTGTTTCCATTTGTCAAGGGTTTTATTCTTTTTCGGCGATTGGAACAATTTTCACGCTCAGGATTTTAATATTTTGTCCAATTAGATAAAAATTAAGCTCCGAGTCATCCGGCATCTATGCCGTTTTGAAACGTGTCTGACGTTTTTTCACTATAATCCGTTCCGCCAAATTTTCCGCAATTTTTGCCTTGACTATATTGATATGATATGGTACAATATATATAATATAGTCTTTTGAGATCAAAGTCTAAGACTAAATAATAAGTTATTTTGAGGAGAAAAATTATGGGCAGATATTTCGGCACAGATGGGTTCAGAGGTACGGCTAACGAAAATCTCACAGCCGATCACGCATACAAAGTAGGACGATTCATCGGCTGGTACTACGGCGAACTTAAAAAGAGAAACGGCGACGATTCCCCGGCGCGTATCCTTATAGGCAAAGACACACGCCGCTCCAGCTATATGTTTGAATACTCGCTGGCAGGCGGACTTACGGCTTCCGGCGCGGATGCTTACCTCCTCCACGTTACGACCACTCCCTCCGTTGCGTATATTTCCAGAGTGGACGGCTTCGACTGCGCCGTTATGATCTCGGCAAGCCATAATCCCTACCACGACAACGGATTGAAGCTCATCAACGGCAAGGGCGAGAAAATGGAGGACGAGGTCATCAACCTGGTAGAGGATTACCTGGACGGCAAACTCAATGTTTTCGGGCAGAGCTGGGAGGAGATCCCATTTGCAAAGAACGAGAAGATCGGTAAATCCGTGGACTACGTCTCCGGCAGAAACAGATACATAGGCTATCTTATTTCCCTGGGCGTTTACTCGTTCCGGGGCATGAAGATCGGTCTTGACTGCGCAAACGGTGCAGCCTGGAACATTGCAAAGGCGGTTTTCGACGCCCTGGGAGCTGAAACCTATGTTATCAACAACACTCCCAACGGAATAAATATCAACGACAACGCCGGCTCGACCCATATTGAGGTCTTACAAAAATTCGTGGTGGAAAACGGTCTCGACGCCGGATTTGCCTACGACGGCGATGCCGACCGCTGTCTCTGTGTTGACGAAAAGGGAAATGTTATCACCGGAGACCATATTCTGTATATTTACGCAAAGTACATGAAGGACAGGGAAAAGCTGGTGAACAACACCGTTGTTGCCACGGTAATGTCAAATTTCGGCTTCTTCAAGGCTCTTGAGGAGGCTGGTATCGACTATGCAAAAACGGCTGTAGGCGATAAATACGTCTATGAGTACATGAAGGAGCATGGCTGCTGTCTGGGCGGCGAGCAGTCGGGTCATATTATCTTTTCAAAGTACGCGTCTACCGGCGACGGAATCCTCACCAGCCTGAAAATAATGCAGGCTGTCATGTCCAAGAAGCAGAAACTCAGCGAGCTGGCAGCGCCCATGGTAGAATATCCGCAGGTTCTTGTAAATGTCAGGGTAAAGGATAAGGCAGCCGCTCAGGCTGACCCGGACGTTCAGGCTGCCGTGGCAAAGGCTTCGGAGGAGCTTGGCTCTACGGGACGTATGCTTGTCCGCGAGAGCGGAACAGAGCCGCTTGTGCGCGTTATGGCGGAGGCTGAGACAGAGGAGATCTGCCGGAAGTACGTTGACAGCGTCGTTGACGTCCTGAAAGCCAACGGGCATACCCTATAAGGTGAAATTATGAAAAAAAATAAAAAAATAATTCTGGGCGCGGAAGCCTGTCTGGTTGCTTTTGCATCCTTTGGCTGTGTATACGGCCCTCCGCCTGATATTGATATCTTTACAGATCCGCCGAAATCAACGGCGTCAGCAACAGAATATAAGCCGGGTATTGATGAGATGCAGTGCGTATACGGCCCACCTGTTGCTTACAACACGGAAGAAACGGCAGAATAGGAAAATAATTATGAAAAAACAAGTCTACAATCCATTTCTTCCCCTATATGAGTACATCCCGGACGGAGAACCTCATATTTTCGGGGACAGAGTCTACCTCTACGGCTCTCATGACAAGGAGGGCGGTCATACGTTCTGTATGGGCGACTACACCGTCTGGTCTGCCCCTGTGGATGACCTTTCGGACTGGCAGTGCGAGGGCGTTATCTACAGAGCGGAGCAAGACCCTGACTACTGCGAGGAGCGCAAGTATATGTACGCTCCGGATGCAGTCCGGGGCAATGACGGCAGATACTATCTGTACTACTGCCTTTCCGGCGAATACGGCTTCGGCGGATATTACGGTCCGATCTCAGTCGCCGTCTGCGATACGCCGGCAGGAAAATACGAATATCTGGGATATGTCCGCTATCCGGACGGCACGCCCATGAAAAAATATGTCTGCTTCGACCCCTGCGCCTTTAACGACGGCGGTATCATACGGATATACTACGGCACACAGTACATGAACGAGACCAACGATGTCCTGGCGGCAGACGGCGGAAAAATGACTGACGTAATGAAACGCTACGCCAAGACGAGGGAGGAGATCCTCTCCACCGGGGACAATGTCAATGGCGCGTGCATGGCGGTGCTGGAGGACGATATGCTGACGGTCAGAGAAGAGCCGAAGCATATTATACCATACGAAGCGGATTTCGGCGGACATGAGTTCTTCGAGGCAAGTTCTATGCGGAAGGTCGGCGGCAAGTACTATTTCATTTATTCCTCCCAGAAAAACCACGAGCTTTGCTATGCCGTAAGCGACTATCCCGACCGGGATTTTAAATTCCGGGGGACTCTTGTCTCAAACGGCGACGTAGGCGTAAACGGCGTGGACGACGACTGCCGCATGAACATGACCGGCACGACCCACGGCAGTATTATTGAGATACAGGGGCAGTGGTATGTGTTCTACCACAGGCTGACCCACAAATCCGACTACAGCAGGCAGGCGTGCGCTGAAAAAATCAGCATCGCGCCGGACGGCAGCATCGCTCAGGCGGAGATGACAAGCTGCGGTCTCAACGACGGCTGGCTTCGGGCGGAGGGACGATATCCTGCCGTTATCGCCTGCCACATCACAAACGGAGATATGCCCCACGGCTCGAACAGAATTTTTAAAAACAGCTTTCCGAATGTGACGAACAGGGGAGATGAGCGGTTTATCGGTGAGATCAGCGGAGAAGTCCTTGTGCGGTACAGATATTTTTCCGGAAAGCCGGAGAAAATCGGCAATTGCCTCAGAGGCTCAGGAAGCGGATATGCGGAGATAAACGGAGAGAAAATACGGCTTTATCCCTGCGGAGAATGGACGGATATTTCAGCTCCGGCGGCGAAAACCGGCGAGCGGTTCGATGTAACGGTAAATTTTTCCGTTGACGGCGAATTTGAGCTGAAAGAGATCTATTTTGAATAATATACAAAAATGATAGTGAAATTTCTGCCGTTTAGTCGAAATGCCGAAAAATCGGCGGAAATTTTTTCTGCCTATTGACTTTTGCGAAACAAAGTGATATCATAATGTTGATAGACTGAGGCAGACTGTATAGGCGACGCCGTACAAAGCCGTCAGGCGGTCTTTGTTTGGTGTTGCCTGTATTTTTTCGGAGGTAAAAATGGCTAAGAAAGAAACCAATAATCTTAATATCACTATTAATAACCAGGATGAGGAGAGCGATATTGTCGTTTCCATGTCCACACTCATAAAAAAGCTTAAAAAATATTTTCTCATATGGCTCGTTGCGGTAGTGGTGTTTATCGCTATGGCTTTCGGCTATGCCGGAGTTTCAACGCAGGTGACAAAGGCGAGACTTACCGCTCTTATCAGCTTTTCCTTTGACGGCGTTGAAAAGGGTCTCGACCCCAACGGCAGGGAATTTGACGTTTATTCTGTAAAGAATCCTGCCGTTATCGAGCGCGCCCTTACGGAGCTGGGAATCAATATGGATCAGCTTGAGCCGATAAGAGAGGGTATCACGATCACAGGCAGGATTCCGGATGACGCTCTTCAGCGTCTCAATGTTTATTCCGATGTGCTCAATAACACGTCCAACGGCTCTATCAGCGCAGCGGAGAAGATCCTGGAGACTACGTACTTCCCGACCCAGTATGAGATCTATTTCGACTATAACAGGACGGATCTTTCAGACGAGGATGCAGTCAACGTCCTGAATACGATCCTGAACACATACAACGATTATTTCTATGAGCTTTACGGCTACAACGAGGCTGTGGGCAACGCCCTTGCCGCTGTTGACTATACCCTTTACGACTACAACGAGGCGGTGGATGTATTCTCAAACAGCCTTGTTTCCCTGAAAAATTATGTCAGGGAACTGGCAAATGAGGACGAGACACGTTTCCGCTCATCCGTTACAGGCTATACCTTTGACGATCTCTACCGGTCTATTGAAACTGTCGAAAGCATCGAGCTGGACAAGATCTCCTCTTTCATTACGGTAAATAATATTACAAAGGATAAGGACGAGGCGCTTGCCTATTATGAGTACAGGATAAAGGCCCTTGGCAGAGAAAAGAGCCAGTATGAGGAGACTCTTAAAGCGCTGGAGGCGTCTATAGAGACCTACCAGAAAGATCAGATCATAGTGTTCGGCAATACGGAGGACACGAACACCCAGTCCACGCTGACATCCAAGCAGTATGACGATATGTTCGCACAGAAGAACCAGATCTCTACAGATCTGGCGAAAACAAAGCAGCTTATCAATTTCTACAAGGACAGGCAGGAAGCTCTGAGCGACGGCAAGCTGTCGGCAACTTCGGAGGAGATAGCCAAGCTGGACGAGGATATGGCGGCTCTCAATGAGAGGATCGGAAATCTGGTTGACCTGGTATGCGACACCTCTGAGGACTACTACAAGAACGTGACATTCAGCAATGCGTACAATGTTCTTGTTCCGGCGTCGAATACAGCGTCGAACAAGGTTGCCCGCGTTATTGAAAATGCGAAGATGCCCCTTATTCTTCTGGAGGTTCTTGGTATTGTCGTTTACTTTGGCGTTGCATTCATCGCGGCTATTGTTTCCGACAGCAGAAAGAAGAGACAGGAGCTGGATAAGAAGAAGCGTAAGGCTGCCGCTGACGACGATGATGAGGACGAGACTGAGGATACAGAGGAGTCTGAATCAAGTAAAGATAAGAAAAGTAAGTAATAAAAAGAGTGGATGCTGTTTTTGCAGCATCCATTTTATTTGGCGGAACGCCGATAAACACCGGGTTTCCAAAGGGACGATGTCCCTTTGGCAGAGTCCAGAGGCAGCGCCTCTGGCAGGGTTTGGGGCAGCGCCCCAAGGTCGACCGCAGGTCGACGATGCCTTTAGGCGCTCCGCAAAGGGTGAATTTTCCAACAGTCCAGTGGACTGTTGGAAAAG
>JAGBGT010000028.1 GCA_017935865.1 Ruminococcus sp.
AGCGCACTACGTGCCGTCCCCTTTGTCGCTTCGCGACATTTCTCCACCCCGTGGGGAATCACCTCTTTCAAAACAGTCCACTGGACTGTTTTGAAATTCACCCCTTGCAGGGCGCCTAAAGTAAACGTCGACCTGCGGTCGACATGGGACTCTGTCCCATGCCCTGCCAGAGGCGCTGCCTCTGGACTCTGCCAAAGGGACATTGTCCCTTTGGAAACCCGATGTTTGTCTCCGGACGTTTATTAGTCTACAAAATCACGATCTCCTGAGCCAGTTCTATGGAATAGAGCAACAGCCCCTTCACCCTTTTTCCCGTCGTCAGCTCCAGAGCCGCCTTGTAGATCTCCAACTGCTTCCTGTAACGCTCCCGAAGCTCATCCGCCGACGCTCCCCTGTCGGATTTGTAATCCACAATAACGATACCGTCCTCCTCTTCATACATCAGGTCAACGATACCCTTTATCATAACATCCGTCCCCATAAAACGCCTTATGACATCATCCTCGATATCCAACTGCGCAGCCGCAACGGTAAACTTCATCTCGCGCTGGTACGACTTTGCCGACATCAGCTTCCGGTAAACGCTGCTGCTGAAAAACGGACTTATTTTCTTCGCCCGGATGCTCTTCGCCTGCGCCGAAGTCAGATACCCAAGCTGCCTCAGCCGCTCTATCTCAGCGGCAGGGTTCTCAATGGCATTTTCAAAGCTGCAATACTGGAAAAATGTGTGTATCGCCGTACCTCTCTCCGCACCTGTCAGCCTGCCGGACTCCGAAATGAACCTGGGACGGCTCAGCGTCAGGTCAAAAGGACGCGTCTCCGCCTCTTTCTTGGAAATCTGCGTAACACTGAGCTTAGCGGCGATTTCTGAATAGGTTCTGTCGTAATCGCTGTTCATCAGCTCCAGCAGCTCCCGGACAAGCCCGTCGTCAGCCTCCGCAGCAATTTTCTCCTCAGCCCCGGGATCTTCCGCCAACGGCTGCTCGCGGAATACGCGGAATGAGAAAACATCCTCGTCACGGTCAGGCGCAGGCAATCCAAATTCGCCGCTGTATAGCCCTAATTCGTCCAGGATCTTCGGGAAATCATCATGGATCATAATACAAAGCCAGAACCAGTCCGCAAAGCACTTTGCCTGCTTGACCTGCTCCCTTATGTTGCTGCTGTTGACAACGCACTCATCAGACAGCGAAAGAACGCTCTTCATAGCCTTTTCACCGCATTTCAGATTTACGAAAAGCTTCTGTTTCGCACGGGTCAGACCTACATAGAGAAGCCGCATTTCCTCGCTTCTCACGGCAAGCCTCTGCTCCTCCGTCAGCATGACCTGCTGAAAAGTCCTGTATTTGCGGAATAATTTCTTGTCGTACAGCACGTATCCCATTCTGCCGTCATCGCTGCAAACAACGGCATTGTCGTCAAATTTGAATCCGGTGGACGTCTCCGCGATGAAAACAAAAGGATATTCCAGACCCTTAGAGCCGTGCAGGGTCTGCACTGTCACGTAGTTTCCGCTTGCCGCCGCGACCTTGCCCTGCTCATAATCTCCGCTTTCTAAAATCCTGTCGATATGCCGCAGGAATCCGCTGAGTCCGCCGCTGCCCTCTGCCGCCGCGTTTTTTTCATATCCGGCGGCATACTGTATGAGCATCCGCAGATTTGCGCGCTTTTTCTCGCCGTCGCTGTACTGCTGCATGACCGCAATGTAGTCGGTGTCGTCATATATACAGCTTATCAGCTCGCTTATACTCATAGTGACGGAATTCAACCTGAACCGGTCGATATCCTCCAGAAAAACGCGGCACATGGATGCAATTATGGGGTCAAAGCCGTCGATGCCGCCCTCTGCTGCCGATTTCATTGTAACATAGAACGGCACTTTTTTGCCGAACGTCTTTATGTAGGCAAGATCGCTGTTCCTGAACTCATACATCGGCGAGACCAGAACCGCCGCCATCGGGACATCCTGTAGAGGATTGGCTATTATCCGCAGCAAATCTGTCAGAACGGCTATTTCCTTGGATCTCAGATAGCCCTTTTCCTCAGTTCCTTTTGCCTGTATGCCGCGCTTTTCAAGGGCTGCGGTGTATGCCTGAGCCAGATATCTCTTTCTCACCAGAATACTGAAATCTTTTGGCTCGCATGGTCGGGTGCTTCCGTCCGGCAGAACGACCGGGTGCTTATCGCGGAGCATATCCGCAATTATTCCGGCAGTTATCTCCGCCTCCTGGGAATCCGCCTGCTCCGTCTCCCCGCTTTCCTCCGCAATGGCGTCCGTATCAATGAGATTGAACTGCGTTCTGCGGTCGTCATCATGGGGCTGAGAATACTGCTCCGCGCCGTAGTAGAGCCGCTCCTCGTCGTTGTAGTCGATATCGCCGCATTCTCTGGTCATTATTTCGCTGAAAACAAAATTGACGAAGTCAACGACCTCTTCGGAGCTTCGGAAATTCTTGCCCAGCGTTATCGCCTTGTTCGACGCGTCGCTCTCCCTGGAGTACGGCTCAGAAATCGACTTGACGTAGACGAAATTTTCCGGATTTGCAAGCCTGAATCCGTAGATTGACTGCTTCACATCGCCTACCACAAAGGCATTGTCCCCGTACATCGGCTCGCCGTTTTTATCCAGTTTATAGTTTTTCGACAGGAGCTTAAAGATCATATCCTCCTTATTGCTGGAATCCTGATACTCGTCGATCATGATAATGTCGTACTGTTCCGCAGTCCTCTTTGCGATCTGCGACTGACGAATATTGCCGTTTTCGTCGTAGGTCATAAGCAGTTCCAGGGCGAGCCGTTCACCGTCGTCGAAGCTTATGGCATTTTTTTCGCACTTCTGCGCCCAGACAAGCTGCCGGAATTTCCGCACAGCCTCCGTCAGAAGAACCGTGACCTCGCCGCACTCCAGATAATCTGCCTCTGCCGAACAAAGAGCAGGCGTCACGGTCTGGAGTATTTTCTTGAATTTTTTCCGTCTCTCCGTAAACAAAGCCCTTGCCGCCTTATTGTAATTTTTGCCGGTACGCTTCATGTCCTCGAAGCCCATGATGATATCGCGCTCGGCATCGCCGGGGATCTCATGGCGTTCCGCCAGCACGAGGAGAGTCTCCGCGCGCTCCAGGTCAATAGCCGCCTGCTCATAGTTTTCCTTTGCCTGCTTCGTTTCCGGGTCGGGGAAAACGTCTTTAAGGGAATTGAAATTATCCTCCGCTAACTTAACCGCCAGCCGGATATCTTTCAGCTTATTTTCAAAAAGCGCGTGATAGTACACCGACTCCCGGAAAGGCTTGCGGTATTCCGCTATGACCTTATCCAGCCACTTCTCCCCTATTGCCACGGAGCAGAGGAAATCATCCACCGCCAGGATAGCCTTTTCCAGCGGCTGCTGGTCGTTAAGGCAGAAACGGTCGTAGAGGCAGGAAATTTTCTCGTATTCATGCTCGCTGTAGTAGTCGAAAAGCTCCTCCATTGCCTTTGTATGTATAATTTTTAAATCGGTCTCTTCAAGTATCCCGAACCCGGAGGTTATGCCCTGGTCTGTAATATTGTCCCGGAGAAGCTCAAAGCAGAATGAGTTTATGGTGGAGATCCTGGCATTTTGCAGAAGCACCTGCTGTTTCAGGAGATAGCTCTTATCCTCCGCCGAATTTATCATGCTCCGGAGCTTCGCGTCAAGTCTGCCTTTCAGCTCCGCCGCAGCGTCCTTGGTGAAAGTTACCACTATCAGCCTGTCGCCCCGGACGCCTGACTCCGGGTCAGCCAGAAGCTGCACAAGACGTTCCGTAAGGACAGCCGTCTTTCCGCTTCCTGCCGCCGCCGACACGATAACAGAGCTGTTTCTCGCGTCTATGGCATCCTGCTGCTGTTCTGTCCACTTCATTCCTCATCAGCCTTCTTTCCTAAGAGCGCCGCCGCTTCCTTTATTTTATCGGCATCCACATCGCGGCAGATATTTCCTTTTTCGTTTCCGCAGATATTGCCGTATCTGCAATACTCGCAGGGCAGCGAATTTCCCTGTATCAGCGGCACAGCCTCCATATTTCCGGAATATATAGACTCCGCCGTGTCCGCCAGACTGCCGTAAACGAAATTCCGCAGCCCGTCCATAGAGTTCTCGGCGATAACCGAGGAGTTCTTGCTTATGCAGCCGTCGGTGGAGTTTATCTTAGCCGGAATAAACCTGCCTTTGCCGTCGTGCTCCATAGCTTTCAGCACGGTGATATTGTCGATGAGAAGCCCGGAGGTTTTCAGGCTGCTGTCCACTGCCGAGCTGTTGAAGCTGCTGTCTTTAGAGGCTTCAAGCTCCAGTTTCTTTATCATCATCGGGCTGTACAGCACCCCGGCAGGCGCGTAGCCCTCATAGACCGCGCCTTTTTCCGTACACGCGAAAAGATAAAGCAGCATCTGCAAATTCACCCCGGCAGCCAGAGTCTTTTCATTTATCGCCTTTGGACTGCTCTTGTAGTCCACGATCCGCAGATATTTTTTGTCATTCACAGTGCAGACGTCGCTGCGGTCAACAAAGCCGCTGAAAAGGAGCTGCTTTCCCCCAGCAAAATCAATGACGACCCCAGCCGATTTCCTGGGCGTGAACTCGAACCTGTCCGGCACGAAATCGCTGACCATAAGCGCCTGCTGAGTATGCAGAAAAGCGGCTGTTATGCGCTCCTTTATCTTGTTAAAAGTCAGCTCAAACCGCGGAGTCTTGGCAAAATCGCCGCCTAAATTCTCAGATCTGTATTTCTCCGCCTGCTTGTCGATCTCCCGCGTTATATCCTCATAGCTCATGCTGATAAAATCGCTTTTTCTGTTGTTCCCGATCAGGCTGTAGAAGCAGGAATGGGAAAGATCGCCGGCAATGCGATTGTCCAGTTGTATCTTCTCCGGCATTTGCAGCCGCAGGACACGTTCGCAGAAGTACATGAAATGGCATTTGTTATAGCTTTCCGCCGCCGTCGCCGAGATATAGAACGGCTCAAAGCTTTTCAGCCGCTCCATTATCGCCCTGTCGATGCGGTATTCCACAGCGCCGTTTCTGCGATTTTCCGCAGCCTGAATACGGCGCTTATATTTCGGGTCGCTGAAAAGAGCCTTGCCTACGGATGCCGCAGCAGTCGTATTTTCGGCTCTGTCCTGCATATAGTGATAATATGCCGCATGGTATGTGACCGCATAAAAATCCGTGCCCAGCCTGCTCTCCGTCACCAGCATTTCGCGGTCGAAGTATTCCTTGCCGAACATCTCCCTTATCTCCTCGATGACCTGTGCGCGGTACTTTGCATTTCCCGACAGATCTGACAGCGGATATGTGAGATAAAGCCTTTCCGACGCCGTAGAAAGCGCCTTATAGACGATCAGCCGCTCCGAGGCGATAAGGTCTGTAAGAGGTCTTGAAATGTCGATTCCCAGAGGCATCAGCTTCTGCTTCTCGCCCTCGGAGAAAATGCCGTGGACATTGACCTGATTAGGCAGATCTCCCTCGGACGCCCCCATAACAAAGATGATCTTCGGCGCGCTGAGACGTGCGGTTCTTGCGGAGGCGGCAGTTACCGCGTCTATGGTCTGCGGCGGAAGGGAATATTTTATCCTGCCGATCATAGACCTCATAATGTCCGCGACCTCTCTGAACGGCAGTATTTCGCCCTTGAGAGTATCTGCCACGCTGTCGAGAATGTCCATAAGACAGCCCCAGAGCCGTTTCAGCTCCGCGGCGTCGTTGTCCCTGTCCTCCTTTATCAGCCTGTCCATGAGAAGAGCAAGATTCTGCTCGACTCCGTTGTCTTTCAGATAGCCGTAGAGCAGTCCGCAGATCTCCACGGCAGTATTTTCTTCCCGGAGCTTCATTTTCAGAGTCATAAGCGGACGGATCAGCTCTTTCCGCATTTTCTCGGGATCTTCGGACTCATCACCATCCCCGGTAAACTCCGACTCCCACATTCTGCCCTCGATGCTCCACCTGTAGCAATAATTTTCCAGACAGGAAATATCCGTCAGCTCATAGCCGGAAAGACCGCATTTCAGCAGGCGGAATATCTGCTCGCTTTTAAAGCGCCGGGCAGTAAGAAGCTCCAGCAAAGCCGTAAAATAAGCCATAACGGCGGTGTGGCTGACGGGTCGCTCTATGCTCATGAAATAGGGAATATCAAACCGCGCAAAGGCAGCCTTCAGCACTTCGCCATAGACGGAAATATCGTTGGAGATGACGGCAATGTCCTTGTAGCGCAGACTCTTGTCCCTGTGGATAAGCCGCTTTATCTCGGCGCATACGAACTCCGCCTCATTGTACATATCCCTCGCCTCAAAGACGCGTATATGCTCGGCGTCCGGAGCGTTTTCCGGCTCATTGGTAAGATTCCGCATGATGCGCCGGCTCAGGTACATCAGATCCTCATGGACAAAACGGCGGCTCTCCGTCATTTTAGTCAGCTTCACCGGGATATTCATTTCTCGGCAGATACGCGAAAGTGTCTGATAAGTGGCGTTGACCGTCTCAAACAGTGTAAACCTTTCACCGTTGACATCATCGGTACGAAGCGTGATCGTCACATTCTCCGCCGCGGAAAAAATGCACTTCATCATATCCATCTGGTCTGCCGTGAAGCTCTCGAACTCGTCCAGATAAACGCTTTTCCCCTGGAAATACCGGTGCAGATTGGCGATCTTCGCTGCCTCGCGTATATTCTCCAGATTGTCCTTAAAGCCGTAGCTCTCCATTATCGCTTCGTATTCATAATAAATCTCAGCCACATCCCGGGTCTTGTCCCTGAGACGCGGCTCCATAAGCTCCGCCTTTTGCGTAAGCTCCAGAGGTTTCAGACCGGAGCGCTTCATGTCGCTTACAAGCTCCAGTATCTCCTCGCTGAATCCGCTCTGG
Organism: Ruminococcus sp.; assembly: GCA_017935865.1. GTDB lineage: Bacteria > Bacillota > Clostridia > Oscillospirales > Ruminococcaceae > Ruminococcus. The sequence continues at coordinate 6,875 of JAGBGT010000028.1, forward strand.
CGGCACCTTTTCCCGAAAAAGGGAAGCTGCCCCGGAGATGCGGCAGCCGCCTCCACCGCCTGATAAATGACGATGAGCCGCGCCATTTCATCGGCATATTCCCCTTTTCGCTCCGGCTCGCCATAGATCTGAAAAAGCTGCCGGGCAAGGCTGCTAAAGCTCAGGGAAAGCAGCCGGTTAAACGCCTTTGCGCCTATGCTGAAATAGAGCTTTTTGTCAAATTCCGTGGAATACTGCTCAGGTACAAGAACGATCTGCTCCTTGCCCTGCTCCGAAAAAGATTTTATGCGCTCTATCATTTCGGTGGTCTTTCCTGTGCCCGACGAGCCGATTATAAATTCTACCATATTTTCCTCCTATAGGGAAATAAGACAACACCGTACAAAGCTGTCGTGCGGTGTTGCCTTATGAATCATCAATATCCGTTCAGGTGATTCGATGTCATTACCGTGGGGTAGAATCTCCTGCTGCTTATTATGTAACCGCCCTGGTCAACGCTGTACTGACTGACCATATTATAGACGCCCGTATATTCATAGGGCGACTGCGGCTCGTTCCAAAGCCAGGCATCATACAGATTCAGCAAAAAAGGGTCTATGCTGTTCTTCAGCACCACATCATATGCCGCAATGCCGATGTAGAACTTTCTCGCCTGGAAGTATGCGCAGAATGCATCAGCCGCCGCATTAAGCTGCTCGGAATCCGCAGAATACTGCGAAAAATCAGTCTTGTCAAAGAAATAGTACAGCGGATATTCAAGCTGCCTGTACCTTAGCACCTCATACAACGCAGCCGCATCAGCCGCCGCCTCAAGAGGTCCGCCGTCGGTCACGGCAAAGGTGATCCCGCAGTCTATATCAGCCGCATGAGCCGCGTCTATATTCTGCGCCAGTATATCCATATCGCTGTTTCTGTCAACGGCTATCATGGCGAAGGAATAGGAGCTTTCGTCATACTCCGACCAGTCGATGACCTCGGTATCCGACCGTATCAGATACCCGCCGTAGGTGAACATCTGCGCCTCGGTGGTAGTCGTAACTGCCGGCTGAGAGGGAGAGGCTGTAGTCGTCCGGGATGTTGTCTTTGTCGTCTGAGACTGAACAGGAGCCGCAGTGGTTGGGACAGTCTTTGTCGTTACCGTTACTACGGAGGCCGAAGTTTGGAGCGACGTTACCGGGCGCGCCGAAGAAGCCGGATTTTCGCCGACAACAGCGGGATAATCCCGGTAGCAGTAGCTCATATCCAAATTCCCCGAAATTCCGGGAACAGTTGCCTCTTTTGTATACTGCCACATTCCGTAATGACCGCTGTATGCGTCGAGGACGTCCTTATACTGAGCCACCCACACATCGTATTTTTCCAGAACGTGCCTGTAGATCTTCGATTCCAGACATGAGGCATAGCTGTAAACGCCGGTATAATAGCCCTTTTCCTGGAGCGTGGTGCAGAAAGCGTCAACCATTGCAGAAAGAACGGCAGGGGTATTGCTGTTAAGGGTTTTCTCGTACTCAAAGTCAAAGTAAACCGGATAGCTGAACTTATAGCTCTTGATTATCTCATAGCAGACCTCTGCCTCCAGCTTAGCCTCATCAACATCGGCGGCGTAGCTGAACCAGTAGATCCCCACGTCAATGCCGTTAGCCTGGGCATTTTCGATATTATATATGAAATTGTCGTCTATCTGGTCGGCAAATTTTCCATAGCCGGCTCTGATTATGGCGAAATCAACAAGACCGCTGTCCTTGACCGCTTTCCAGTCAATCAGTCCCTGATGCTCGGAGACATCGATCCCTCTCTTGTAATTTCCCGGAGGAAGCTGTCCCTGCTGAACCACTGTCACAATAGTAGTCGGCGCGATCGTTGTGGTTATCGGCGGAGCTGTTGTCACTGGTTTCGTTGTAACTGCCTTTGTCACCGGGACTGTTGTTACGGGCTTTGTTGTGACCGCCGTCGTCACCGGGGCTGTTGTTACGGGCTTTGTTGTGACCGCTGTCGTCACCGGGGCAGTTGTTACGGGCTTTTTAGTGACCGCCGTTGTCACCGGGACTGTTGTAACTGGTTTCGTTGTGACTGCCTTTGTCACCGGGGCTGTTGTTACGGGCTTTGTTGTGACTGCTGTCGTTACAGCAGTGGTCGTCGTAGTGGCTGTGGTGACAACTGTCGCCGGAGCTGTTGTGGTTATGCCGAAAAACGCATTGTATATCTCAAAAACATCGAAAGGTTCAAGTCCCGACTCTTGACTTTCTCCGGCGGATGTGGTATAATCGAAATATATATTATCATCAGCCGAAATCAAGGGCATCGTCACCGTTAAACAGGCTATAATGCAGGATATGATCGCCGAGATGATCCGGTGTGTTTTTTTCATGTCATCATCTCCTTAAAAAACATGGAGTATCCCTGTTATGCTCGCCGCTATTGCAAATATTACAAAGAATGTCGACAGGCTTGCGATATTTGCAATAGCGGTGAGCATAAATTCACTTCACCTTTAATTTTAACATAATTATGACCGCTTTGCAACTAAATTTTGGAAAAAAATCAAATCGGAAAAAATTTTGGCACATCTCACGAAAACGCACCCGGCATATTGGTGAATATGCTGTTACAAAGGACATGATCCACAAATGAAAGAATTTATAATCAGACAAAATGACAGTGGTCAGCGGATAGATAAATTTTTGCAGAAAGCCATGCCGGAGCTTCCAAAAAGCATGATGTACCGCCTTATCCGGAAGAAAGACATAAAGATCAACGGAAAGCGCTGTAATATCAACGATATGCTGGCGGACGGAGACGTTGTCCGCGTTTACGTCAAGGAGGAGGTTTCCGCCGTAAAAAAGGCAGACAAGGGATTTCTGAATGCCTCTGAGAAGCTGGATGTGGTATTCGAGGACGAAAATATCATCGTCGTTTTCAAGCCGGTGGGACTGGATTCCCACAGCAACGGCGCAAACAGCTCGGATACGCTTATCGACAGAATAAAGCTGTATCTTTACCGCAACGGCGAATTTTCTCCGGATGCTGAAAATTCCTTTGCCCCTGCCCTTTGCAGCAGGCTCGACAGAAATACCATGGGACTCGTAACGGCTGCGAAGAACGCACAGGCTCTCCGGGAGCTGAATCTGGGCATCAAAAACGAAATGATCCACAAACTCTACCGCTGTATAACCGTGGAAAAGCCGCCGAAAACAGAGGATGTCCTGACGGCATATCATTTTCGCGACAGCGGAAGAAACATTGTCCGCATAAGCAGCACTCCCCGGGAGGGCTTCAAGGAGATCCGCACCGGCTACAGGCTCATCGGCGAACGGGGCGGACTGTATCTCCTGGAAATCAGGCTGTTCACCGGACGCACCCATCAGATAAGGGCGCACCTCGCCCACATCGGCACACCTGTTCTCGGGGACGGAAAATACGGAAATATAGCCGCAAACAAGCGTCACGGCGTATTCAGGCAGCAGCTTTGCGCCTGCGCCCTGGAGTTCGGGTTTCCGGAGGATTCTATTCTCGGTTACCTGAACGGCAAAACTATAGGCATAAATGCTCCGTTTGAGGAAAAATTTCGGAAAAACGGGCAGTAATAGGCATACTCGTACGAGGAGGTCAAATCAAAGGAGGTTCTACTATGAAAAAAGCAGCAGCCACAGCAATTCTGACAGCATTTCTCACGCAGATCATTGTTCCTGCGCCGTATATGAGCGCGTCCTCGGCAGAGATCAGCCTTTCGGATGAGACTGTAAGCTTCTACGAAGCCTGGAAGGAAAAATATCTGGTCAAGGACAAATACGTCACCAACGAGGATCAGTACTACGTCTACTACGCTGAGGAGCAATTTACGGGAGGTTCTTCCGTTCCCGTCACTGTTTCCGAGGCACACGGATATGGTATGCTCATCACTGCATCCATGGCAGACCGCGACAAAAACGCCAAGGACTATTTTGACGGAATGTACCGCTATTTTAAGGCGCATCCCAGCGACATCGGCGCACATCTCATGTCCTGGCAGCAGTGCGACAACGGCACGGCTCTCATTGACGGCGCAAACGACGGGGCAATGACAGGCGGTTCATGCGACTCCGCCACAGACGGCGATATGGACATCGCCTACGCTCTGCTCATGGCTGATTCAATATGGGGCAGCACCGGCGAGATCGACTACTACTCCGAGGCGCTGGCAGTCATCGACGACATAATGAAATACGACGTAAATCACGAATACTGGACGCTCACTCTCGGCGACTGGGTATCGGAGTGCGACAAGAGTGACAGTTATTATTCAGCCACAAGGTGCTCGGATTTTATTGTGCAGTATCTCCCGGTTTTCGCGGAAGTCAGCGGAAACAGCGACTGGATGAAGGTCTACGACACCACATACGGCATCATCAACAGCATGGTTGACGAGTACGGCACAGGTATTCTCCCCGACTTCGTGGTTCGTGGAAGCGACGGTAAATACAAGGCAAGTCCGGCGAATTTCCTTGAAAGCGAAAACGACGGCAATTACTACTACAACAGTTGCCGTGTGCCGTGGAGGATCAGTATGGACTGGCTCATCAACGGAAATGAGGACTCCCTGAAATTCGCCAAAGCCATTGACGGTTTCATGAAAACGACTACAAAGGGCGATCCCTGGGAGGTTCTTGCAGGCTACACGCCTACGGGCACTGCTATCGAGGACTACAACGATCTGTGCTTTGTCGCTCCGCTGCTGATCTCGGCGAAATGCGGTGAAGATAAGCAGTGGCATGACGAGATCCGCGACGTTGTTGTAAACTACGGCGACGACGTTTACTACGGCGACACCATAAAAATGCTCTGTCTTATCGTTGACGACGGCGGCTGGATAATTCCAAAGGCTTCTGCTCAGCCTGTCCGCGGAGATGTCAACTCAGACGGCTTGTGCGACATTGCAGACGTTGTTGCCATGCAGAAATGGCTGCTTGCGTTCCCCGGCGCGGAGCTGGCGGACTGGGAAGCCGGAGATCTGTGCGAGGACGGACGGCTTGACGCTTACGATATCAGCATCATGAGATGGCTCGTGGCGAAAAAATAAGAATTTGTAAAAGGGATATAACAATGGCTAATTATAGTATTTGCGGTATTGACTGCGATCTTTGTAGGTTTAAGACCGAACAAAATTGTAAAGGCTGTAAGGAAAACCAGGGAAAAATATTTTGGGGTGAATGTGAATTATATCAATGTAACCACCAAAAGAAGCAGGAGCATTGCGGAAAATGTCTGCAATTTCCTTGTGACAAATTAAAAGAATGGGCTTCAAAAGAGAATCCGGAGCGCATTGAAAATTTAAGGAAACTTTAGGCAACACCGCACAAAGATTGTGCGTCAGATGCGTAGTCAGATTTTTCGTCAGATTGATATGAGGTCAAATATACAAGCAGATGACGTACAAAGCCGTTAGGCGGTCTTTGTGCGGTGTTGCCTTTAGTTTCTAATCAAAAAATAAGCTCGAAAACAGCAAAAAAACTGCTCTCGGGCTTATTTTTGTATGTAACCGCTTCCGGTCTCAGTGAATATTATAAAATCTCTTAAAATTCTCCGCAAGTATCATGCGGTTTTCATCCTTGGAAAATCCGACAGCCAGGAATCTCTCCAGCTCCTCTTTATGACTCCACATGGGAAAATCCGTGCCGAAAAAGCTGTTTTCAACACCGAATCTCTGTATGCACTCCGCCGCCTTTTCCGGACTCATAAACGGCAATGAGCTGCTTATATCAATGACAAGATTTTTAAATCCCGTCAGCATTTCCTGAGCCTCATCCCAGCGCTGATAGCCGCCTATGTGTGCCGCCTGTATCTTCAGTCCGGGGAAATTCTCGCAGATCTTACGTATCTTCGACGGCGCAGACCAGTCATATCTCGGGTCTCCGCAGTGGATAAGCAGGGGCAGATCTCCCTGGATGATGTCATATATCCTGAACGCCTCCGGGGAATCCGCGCCGAACTCCTGAAAATCCGGATGCAGCTTGACTCCGTGAAGCCCAAGCCTCTTTATCTGCGCAATGTCGCCCTCGATATCCTCCGACAGCGGATGTGTTGTTCCGAATCCGAAAAACTCGCTGTGCTTCTCACATTCCCTGCCGATAAATTCGTTTATCGAGCTGATCTGGTGGGGGACGGTCGCTGTAGAGCATACCAGATATTTCGTCACGCCGATAGTTTTTCCGGCATCGAGCAGCTTTTCACTGATGCCGCAGTTATCCATGCGCAGATCGTAAAAATTCCCCACATTCACCGTTGCCTTTTCGGCTATTCTACTTGGAAAAATGTGGGTATGCGCGTCGATTATCTCATATTCTGCGAAATTTACACTGCTCATCTGCAAGACCTTCTTCATCTAAGATAGACTAATTATAGCACATTTTTTGACGGTTGTCAAGAAATCTGAAAACCGGGATACCAAAGGGGGTTGGGGCAGCGCCCCAAATCGGCGAAGCCGATAACATTGGGTTTCAAAAGGGGCAATGCCCCTTTTGCAGAGTCCAGAGGCAGAGCCTCTGGCAGGGTTTGGGACGGAGTCCCATGTCGACCGCAGGTCGACGATGCCTTTAGGCGCCCTGCAAGGGGTGAATCCGAAAACAGTCCAGTGGACTGTTTTTGGAGAGGGGACGCTCTGCAAGAGA
>JAGBGT010000029.1 GCA_017935865.1 Ruminococcus sp.
CCGTCCCAAACCCTGCCAGAGGCGCTGCCTCTGGACTCTGCAAAAGGGGCATTGCTCCTTTTGAAACCTGGTTTTGTCGGCTTCGCCGACTTGGGGCGCTGCCCCAAGCCCCGTCGCCGATTACTTCTCTATCCCGTCCATTCGGAAAAAGAATTTTACCGTTCCATCCGAATCATCGTCAATTCCCGAGTAAGACCTATAATTGCCGGAAACCGATTTCAGCGCGGATATCCGCTGTGATATTCCCGTCAGATCTCCGTCAAGCGCGCCTGCGATCTTCTCAACGACCTGCTCATTGAATTCCCCGAAGCCCTCGGAAAGCTTCTTCGAGCCGTCGCGGAGCTGTGTGATGCCCTCAATGAGCGCCGGAGTGCTGTCTTTAAGCTGCTTGATGCCGGTGTTCAATTCCCCGGCGCCCTTATTGAGCGCAGTCGCTCCCGATTTCAGCGAATCTACGCCGCTTTTCAGCTTATCCGCACCGGCAGCCGCCTGAGCCACGCCGCTCGTGTAGGTGAGAAGTCCCGAGTAAAACGCATTGTAGCTGTCAAGCTGGGATTTCAGTGCCGCAAGTGCCTGCACGCCGTCTGATGCCGCGGAAAGACTGCTCTGCACGCTGTCCGACATCATATTTTCCGCGATAAGCTGCTGTATCTGCAATTCCGTCTGCTCCGCAACAGTCGCCTTTATCTGCTCGGATTCCATTTGTGCCTGCACGCCGCCTTCAGTCAGAGCCGAGATCTGAGCCTGCATCTCACTGCTTTGAAGCATTTCGTCCGTCAAGCCTTTATCCCTGAACTGCTGTATCACGGCAGCCTGAACCTGCTGCGTCACCTGCTGGCGGACTGCCGCCTCCACCTGCGCGGAAACGAGATCGCGCTGGGCATTGACCGCAGCCGTCACCTGCGCAAGAGCCTGGTTGTAGACATTCGTTTCGTCCAGTGAGGCGATAGTCTGATTCAGAACATCGCCGTAATTTTCCACCGTAAGGGTCGGCACTGACAAACCGCTCGCTTCGATCTGCGTATTTGCGGCTGAGAGGAGCGTGTCAAACACCTGCTTCGCACCGCCGTTCAGAGTGGAGTTGTTCCTGGAAAGCTCCTGCAAGCCGCTGTTGAGCTGCGCCGTTCCGGTTTGCAGCTCGGCAGAACCGCTCTCCAGCTTTTTTGCGCCGTCAGCCAGAGCGCCCGAACCTTCCGCAAGCTTGTTAACGCCGTCTGTAAGCTCGCCTGATTTTTCCAGGAGCTGGCATAAACCGTCGTACAGGGCGTCTGAACCGTCGGAAAGCTGAGTCATCGCGTCGGTCAGCTCCGTGAGAGAGCTGCTCAGTTCATCGCCGCTGTTCAACTTATCCGTATCCAGATCGTTGAAAACCTTGTTTGTGGCAATAGTTGCAGTCATTCCCATGGAGAAGTCGGAAACGTCGGCTGTGATCTCGATAAAATCGGGAATTTCGACAATATCTCTGCCGATGCCGAGGCTTTCCTGCAATTCCGGAAAGGCGATTCCGGCGACTATAGTTCGTGTGCCGTCGTTTATCATTTTGCCGTTGGTGACCTCGATATTCCGGAAAACGTCGTTGTCGAGAGCCATTCCCGTGAGCATGGCAAAGGGAACATAGATCTTCTCTTCTTTTCCCTCGATCTCGCGCATCTCAAAGACGTTGACGCTGTAGTCGAAGCGTATCGTCACCTTTCCGCTTTTTCCGGCAAGCTCCTCCGGGAGGATGTTTTTACCGTCAAGCTGATAGCTTATTGAAACGTTTACGGGAAGCTCTTTTTCGGATGTTCCCTGGTAGTATATGTCCTTGCCGCCCGTTTCCCAGACAAGACTGCCGTTATTCTCGGTAAAGCTTTCGTTTCCCTTGACATTTCCTATCCCGGTGAGGGCGGAAACATCGGCGATCTTATCAGCTCCCGACGTATTTTTCAGCCAATCGCTGACGATAATTTTGTTCACGCTTCCGTCTGCGCCTGCCAGTACCCAGACGGTTTCGTCCTTTTCAGCGCTTGGGGAGCTTTGCAGCTCCGCTATTTCCGCGGACTTTATTACTGCCGGCGTTCCGGCGTCCTTTCCGTAGGAGTTGTATACGCCTGCGCCTATCGTGCCGGTCAAGAGCGACGCGCAGAGAAAAATTGAGATTATTTTTTTAGATGTTTTATTCATGACTGAAAACCCTCCTGAATTTGTTGGAACGATCGTTTCTCATACCGACAGTTGTCGCGCATATGAACCTGTCGCAGAGCATGAGCCAGGCAGGAAGCATAAATGTTACAAGAATCATGCTGATAACAGCGCCTCGTGCCATGAGCATACACATTGAGCTTATCATATCAACGTCGGAATAGACGGCAACACCGAATGTGGCGGAGAAAAGACCCATGCCGCTTACGAGTATGGACGGGATAGAAGTCGCCAGAGCAATGTGGACAGCCTCTTTCTTTCCGTGACCGTTCATGCGCTCCGACTTATATCTTGTGGTCATGAGGATAGCGTAGTCTACCGTTGCGCCAAGCTGGATAGTGCTTATGCAGATGGGCGCGATAAAGGGCAGTGATTGTCCGAAATAGTGGGGCAGACCGAGATTTATGAAGATCGCCAGCTCTATGACTGCGATAAGTATGCAGGGGAGTGAGATGCTCCGCTCCACAAGAAGAATAATTACGAAAATTGCGATCACAGACACGGCGTTGACGACCTTGAAATCATGGGCGGTCGTTTCGATCATGTCCTTAACGCAGGGCGCTTCACCGATGAGAAGTCCGCTGCTGTCGTACTTTTTCAGAATAGTGTTGAGGCTGTCAAGCTGGGCGTTTACCTCATCGGTGGCAACTCCGAACTCCGAATTTATCAGCAGCAGCTCCCACTTATCGCTTTTCAGCAGCCCGGTGACGCTCTCAGGCAGGATCTCCTCGGGGACAAGCGAGCCTACAACGCTCTCAAGACCGAGGACATATTTCACGCCGTCAACCTGTTCCATTTCGTCTATCATGGAGCGGATAGCTTTCGGCGGAATTGAACTGTCCGCCAGTATCATGTGGGTGGATGCGATATCAAATGTTTCCGAAAGCTTTGAGTTGGCAATGACATAGTCCATATCCTCCGGCAGACTTTCGCCGATATTGTAGTAGACCTCCTCGTCCGTCTTGTGATAGCCGTAATATGCAGGAGCGACGGCAATCGCAAATACAACGAGACATACCGGGAATATTTTCAGGATAGCCGACGACGCTTTTTTCATATCGGGGATAAGCGAACGGTGCTTTGCCTTTTCAAGCAGCTTATCGCAGACAAGAATCAGCGAGGGAAGAACCGTTACGCAGCCGATAACGCCAAATACGACGCCCTTTGCCATTACTATTCCCAGATCCTTGCCGAGGGTGAATGACATGAAGCAGAGCGCGATAAATCCGGCAACAGTTGTTACAGAGCTTCCAACAACGCTTGCGAGAGTTTCACGGATAGCGCCGGACATCGCCGACTCCTTGCTGTCGGAGCTGCGGAGCTGTTCGTTGTAGCTGTGCCACAGGAAAATTGAGTAGTCCATTGTCACGGCGAGCTGTAGGACGGCGGAAAGCGCCTTGGTGATATATGATATTTCGCCGAAAAAGATATTCGTACCCAGGTTAAGCAAAATCATCATTCCGATGCTTGCAAGGAACAGAAACGGGATAACCCAGTTGTCCAGGAACAGGAGCATCGCCAGAGTTGAAAGCGCTACGGCGATCAGGACGTATATCGGCTCTTCGCGTTCGCACAGGTCTTTCAAATCTGTTACCATTGCGGACATTCCCGAGACGAAGCACTGCTTATCAGCCAGACCGCGTATCTCCCGGATAGCGTCCATTGTAGCGTCATCGGAGGTGGAGGTGTCGAAGAAAACCGCAATCATTGTGGCGTTTTCGCTGTTGAACGCATTGTAGATATCATCCGGAAGAATTTCCATAGGTATAGACAGATCAAAAACGGAATCGTACCACAGGGCAGTTTCTACGTGCTCTACCTGCTCGATCTTTGCTTTAAGCGCGGCGACGTCTTTTTCCTCCATGTCCTCGACGACGAGGAACGAAAACGCACCTTTGCCGAAATCCTCCAGAAGCTCATTCTGTCCCTTTACGGTGTCCATATCGGAGGGCAGATAGTCCAGCATATCGTAATTGATACGCGTTTTTGCCATGCCGATGACAGATGGGACAAGCAGGACAATGGCGGCGATCAGGATAAGCGCGCGGTGCTTTACTATTGCGTTTGAAAATTTCATATGGTTACATCATCCTTTCTCTTTTTAATGGATATATGATATCACATTCCGGGCAAAAAGAAAACAGACAGAAAAAACTGTCTGTTAAAAATTTAGTCATTCAGCCCGATTTGTCTAAAAATCCGTCTTTTATGTCCGGGAATACGCGCTTAAAGATTTTTCTCACACCGCCGGAACATCTCCTGTGTCATTCCCTTGCGCAGTTCGCAGAGGCGGTGGATATAGTCCGCGATATCGCTTTTCATATCGTTGTTCAGCCATTCGATGATAATGCCGAAGCATTCGCATTTGTGAAAGCTTATGATGAGGAATCTGTCTTCCTCGGAAATTCGGTACTCCGAAAAGGCGGTATTTATGTATGTCTCCGCAACATGGGCGCATATCTTCCAGAGATAGTGCTCATACATTTCCCGGTTGGCAGATCTGTGGATATGCAGGACGGCTTTTTTGTTCTGGATAGCAAAGGCTACGGCGAATTTCAGTCCCTCCTCGATGCTTTCAATCCTGGGATATTCCTGGATGATACGGTCAGCCTCGTCTTTGAAAATTTCTTCCACAAGAGAAGGCAGATCCTGGTAGTGGTAATAGAAGGAATTGCGGTTTATGCCGCAGTCCTCGACAATGTCCTTTACTGTTACCTGATGATAGGGCTTTTCATTCAGCAGCTTTATGCAGGAGCTGCGGATAGCCTGTTTCGTTAAACCTGTCAAAATAAATGCTCCTTTCCTGATAATCGGGGTATCGTCAGATATAGCCAATTTTAATCATGTCAGCTACATTATTATTATAGCATATTCTGAGAAAAATGTAAAGTCGGACAATTTGCAGCAAAGAACAGAAATGATTGACAAATGGTAACTGCTATGATATAATATATACAATACCGAGTAATTGATATGCACAAAAATTGCCCTGAAGGAGTCGAAAAATGTCATTTGTTTTCTTTGCTATTAATATTCTTGCTTTTATAGCTGCCGGAGTCTCAATATTTATGCTCACTTCCGGACGCAGTAAGGAAAAAGCTGTAAAACTGAAGAGGTTCAGCCTTGGCTGCATGGGGGTGATGCTGCTTATGGCTGTTCTTGATATATGCGGAATATCGGGGATGAGCGGCTATCGCTTCGTTTCTCTTTGGGGAATTGCAGCGTCGGGGATCGCTCTCGGCATAAACGAGATAAAAACGTCCGAGAAATTTTCCGGGCTGCTGAAATTTGCCTCACGCTCGCTCATGGTATGTATGGCGGCAGAACTTTTCGTGTTCAACATGAACTCCGCGCATCTCCTCAGCAGCAAATACGGGCAGAAGGATCTTGATCTCAGTTCGGCGGCGGTAGTTGGATTTGACCCGTCAAGCGGAAGATCCACAGGCGGCGAGGCGATCATCGAGTTCACAGGAATCGAAATGCCGGTAGGAACGCTGACGATCGACGCCGAATCAGATACAAGCAGTACGGCATATTTTGCCATAGACATTACGGACGAAACTTATTCCCAAAGCTACCGCTACGATATTGCGGAAGCGAGAATAGTGACCGGCTATGAGCGGACGAACACCGTTCCCTGTAATTTTTCGGGGAACGTCCATAACCTCCGCATCAGATTTTCTCCCGGCGCAGGCGAGACGATAACGATAAAAAATATCGCGGTCAATGTGCCGATAAAACTGAGATTTTCGGCGATACGCTTCCTGCTCATGTTCCTGGGAAGCCTTGCGGTGTACGCCCTTAGCTCGGAGAAGCTTCTCCGCAGACCGTACAAGGAGAGAAAACGTGCCGTAAATTCGGCAATATGGGCATTCACGGCATTTCTGATATGCGGTTCACTGTTTATCACAAATATGTCGCGCTATAATAATCCGAATCACAGCATTGCAGCCGACTTCAAATCAACGGAGGGAAACCAGATCACCCAGGAGATCGTTGACGCTTTTGAAAACGGCCGGCTTTACCTCTGGGAGTGCGAGGACGAGGCTCTGCTGGCTCTTGAAAATCCCTATGACAGCAGTCAGCGCAATGGCATAGGGGAAACATACGCCTGGGATCACCTCCTCTATGAGGGAAAGATCTACTCTTACTACGGGATCGCGCCGGTGCTCGCGCTTTTCCTGCCGTATTACGAGCTTACCGGATATTACTTCCCGGCAATATGGGCGGCATGGTTGTTCGGCGTGCTGGGAATAATATTCCTTACAAAGATGTGGCTGTGCTTCGCAGACAAATTTTTCAGAGAGACTCACGGCTCGCTGATAGTAATGGGCGCTGTGATAATGCAGGCTTCAACGGGCATCTTTTTCAACTTCTTCAACCCGAATTTCTATGAGATAGCGCAGACATCGGGTTTTTTGTGCGTTACCGGAGGCGCGTTCTTCCTTATCAGCTCGGGAGTTATCGGCGAGGGAAAAATTAGTAAACACCGGCTGGCGATATCGGGAATATTCCTGAGCATGGGCGTTTTGTGCCGTCCTACACTTGCGGTTTACTGTCTCGCGGCAATGCTTTTTATATTCGCAGGCTTCATGAAGATGAAGAGCGGCTATACGGGCGGCTCAAAGGCGAAATATTACGCGCCCTATCTGATCTGTGCGCTGCTTCCCTATGTGCTCATTGGCTCTGTACAGATGTGGTACAACTACGCCCGTTTCGGCAGCGTTCTCGACTTCGGAATCCAGTATTCGCTGACTATCAACGACTTCACAAATGCCGAATACCACACTCACTTTGCACTTATCGGCTTTTTTAGCTATTTGCTTGCGATGCCGAGATTTATTCCCGAGTTCCCGTTTTTCAGTGCGGACTACACGCATACGTTCGTTCCGCAGGGATATTATTTTGTTGCTACAGGCGCGACTCTGGGACTCCTCTGGAGAGCTGCCCCGATCTTGGCGTATTTTAAGTCTCGCCGGGCATACAGGCTCACGGAAAACAGGCACAAGAAGTTATACGCGCTGCTTATATTTGCGGTTTGTATAGCGTGTCCCTTTGCAGTTATTTTCTCGATATGGGAAAGCGGCTACGGCACAAGATACTGCGTTGACTTTGCATGGCAGCTTATTATCGGAGCGCTGATCATCTGCTATATCGTACACGGCAGGAGCAGCAAAGAAGTTCGCCGCCACACAAATTCAGCCATGATAATTGCCACAGCCGTCAGCCTTGTGATGAACTTCATTCAGGTTTACAGCTATTATCCCCCCGAGTTGTTCAATAGGGAATGGCAGGCAAATGTGATTGCGTTCACAAGATTATTCGAGTTCTGGAGATAAATAAAGCATCATCCCCGAAAAGCCGTCCGGCATCTTCGGGGGTGATGTTTTTATTCAGGGAGACGCTGCCGTGATTTTCCGGAGCTTTTCCCGGATATGAACCAGCGCCGACTCCGGGTCAGCGTCGTTGAGGACAGCCGTTTCCATTGGGCAGAACCCCGTATTATCGCGGTTTCGTATGGCATCGGCAAGGACGCCGTACCGGATCTTAATGCCGTATCTTTCCAGCACCTCCAGAGCCGGGGCGCTTATGACATCGGCATAAATTTCCTCCGGCGAAAGCAGGACGTACAGAAACGCCGCCGCCTTTCCTATGACTTTATCGGCAGCCGAAAAGCCGCGGAGATTTTTCCTGCCGTCAAGAAGATTTAAGAGCGGCTTTACGCCCTTTTCCCGGCTTGTGATATTGTCTCCGCCGCCTACAGCCGCAAGGGTGAATCCTCCCGTTTTCAGCAGCGCGACCGCCTTTTCCAGATTACCGCTCATGCCTCTTTGCATTTTCTATCCTGTACATCAGCAGCGGCAGCAGACTCCACTGGAGAACAAGTCCGGGGATGCCTGTTACAACGGACTTCCAGATGACGGCGACCTTGATGCTCTCGTTTCCGAGGACATAAATAGCTGCCAGGATTGCAGCGGCGCGGATGAGGCGTCCGGCAGCCTGAGCAACGAAGATCTTGGCGATATTGGGCATTTTAACGTTTCTCAGCAGACCTGCAAACGCGCCGTATGCACAAAGCTCTATCATCATAAAGGGCAGCATCAGCCGTCCGGGCATTTCGGTGAGGGCAAAGCTTGCCAGAGGTCCCAGAAGTCCCGAAGCTGCGCCGGCATAAGGCCCGGCAAGGAGTCCCACCAGGATGATCGGCAGGTGCATTGGCAGAAATGCTTCGCCCAGGGCAGTGCCAAGTCCCGAGACAGCGCCCATGACGTGGAAAAGCTGGGGAACGGCGACCGCTCCGATAACGGCAAGAACGGCTGCCAGTGTCTGAACTTTTACGGAAAGACGGGGCTTTCCTGCTGTTTTTGAAATTGCTGACATAATTATCAAATCTCCTTTACATATTTATCATAGCCGAAAAATCGCTCATCATAGCGGAAATCTCGATCTGCTGGGGACATACCTGCTCGCAGCTTCGGCAGCCGATGCAGTTTGCCGGGCGCTTGCTTTCCTCCATGCTTCCCACAGCCATAGGCGCGAGGAATCCGCCGCCGGTGATCTTGTGCTCGTTGTAGAGGGCGATAAGCTCCGGGATAGGAAGCTCCTGCGGACAATGGCTGGTGCAGTAGTGACAGGCAGTGCAGGGGAGACCGCCCATTTTCGTCTGCTCGTCGGCGAGGGAGACGATGCGCTGAAATTCCTCTTCATTCAGCGGCTTATCTTCGCTCCAGACGGCGATATTCTCTTTCAACTGCTCCATGCTGGACATACCGGAAAGCACCATTGTCACCTCCGGTATCGCCTGCAAAAAGCGGAATGCCCATGCCGGGATGCTCTCATCCGGACGCATCGACTTCATTATGCTCTTCATTTTTTCCGGCGCATCCGCAAGCTTTCCGCCACGGACAGGCTCCATTACCCACACGGGAATGCCGTATTTGCTGACAAGCTCCACTTTTTCCCTGGCATTCTGGAAGTGCCAGTCCATGTAATTGACCTGAAGCTGGCAGAACTCCATATGTTCGCCGTAAGCGTCCAAAAACCGCTGTATTACGCCGAGATCGCCGTGGGCGGAGAAGCCCAGGTGCCTGATCCTTCCGTTGGCTTTCTGCTCCAGAAGATAGTCGAGAATGCCGAACTTCGGGTTCAGGTAATCGTCGATATTTCCCTCATAGACGTTGTGGAAGAGGTAAAAATCAAAGTAGGGCGTCCGGCATTTTTCCAGTTGCTTTTCAAAGATCTCTTTGACTTTCGGCATATTTGAGTTGTCATAGCCCGGAAATTTCGACGCCAGATAATAGCTCTCCCTGGGATATCCGGACAGGAATTTTCCGGCGGTAAATTCGGAGTTTCCGCTGTGATATCCCCAGGCGGTGTCGTAATAATTGACGCCGTTTTTCATGGCGAAGTCTATCATTTCGGCAGCTTTCGCCTCATCAATTCTGGAGTCGTCGCCGTCGATGACAGGCAGTCTCATCATGCCGAGACCAAGCCCGGACAGGCTGATGTCCTGAAATTTTCTGTAGATCATGGTATGTACCTCCCTCAATATTATTGCTGTAATTGATCCGCTTGATTCGGTCACAAGCTGATTGAATATATTATACAATAAAGAGCGAAAAATGTCAATGGATTTATTGATTTTTCTGGCAGGAGAGATATCAGCAAACTTTTCAGGCAAGACCCGAAAAAGTTTCGGATTTTCATTGACAAACCGGCGGAGATTATGCTATAATTATCCTGCTGAGAGTGTTGAGAGTCTGTCCGCACAGACAGAGGACATTTCCAATGCTCTATGATATGTGCTACCGTTAGGCACGGCGGCTTTTAAGGAGTTAGATTATTTATGAAGATCTCAGACGGATTCTGGCTGAATAAGCCGGGCTACAGCGTTAACTACGCGACCCAGATGTACACCGTGGAGGCTGACGACACCTCCGTTACCGTGTACGCTACAAATCAGTGGATAGGCAACCGCGGCATGACCCTTGGCGGACCTATGCTCACTATCCGCTTTACATCCACGCTGGAGAACAGCATCAAGGTCTCTATCGAGCATTTCAAGGGCGCTGTTAAGAAAGCTCCGGCATTTGAGCTGTACGAGGACGCAGGATTCAAGCCGGTAGTCCGCAAGACGGAAAACGGCAGCTATGAGCTGATCTCCGGCAGAACAAAGGTGAAGATCGGCTGTCAGGGCGGCGGATATGACATTTCCTACTGGTACGACGACAGACTGCTCACAAAGGAGGGCTGGCGCACCACCTCTCTCATCGAGGAGGAGGACTGGCTCACACGGAACAAGCGCATCTCCGAGGAGGGCAGCCGCTTCTTTGCAAAGGCGGATAACGGCGATAATACGTATATACGGGAAATGCTGGGAATCAGCGTCGGCGAATATATCTACGGCTTTGGCGAGAAGTTTTCCACTTTCGTAAAGAACGGTCAGACAGTCGAGGTCTGGAACAACGACGGCGGCACCTGCTCGGAGCAGAGCTATAAGTCAATACCCTTTTACGTTTCGTCGAGAGGCTACGGCGTTTTTGTGAACCATCCGGAAAATGTCACATTCGAGGTGGCGTCCGAGACCGTTTCAAAGGTTTCCTTTGCAGTCCAGGGACAGCGGATGGAGTATTTCATCTTCGGCGGCGAGACCGTGGCAGATGTGCTTGAAGCATATACGGATCTCACCGGAAAGCCGGCTCTTCCGCCTGCATATACATTCGGTCTGTGGCTGTCCACCTCGTTTACCACAAGCTACGACGAGGAAACGGTAAATTCGTTCATCGACGAAATGGAGCACCGGGATATTCCGCTGGAGGTTTTCCACTTCGACTGCTTCTGGATGAAGGAGTACCAGTGGTGCAGCTTCGAGTGGGACAAGGATATGTTCCCCGACCCAAAGGGCATTATTTCGCGGCTCAAGGAAAAAGGGCTGAAAATC
Organism: Ruminococcus sp.; assembly: GCA_017935865.1. Lineage (GTDB taxonomy): Bacteria > Bacillota > Clostridia > Oscillospirales > Ruminococcaceae > Ruminococcus. The sequence continues at coordinate 11,123 of JAGBGT010000029.1, forward strand.
TGCGTGTGGATAAATTCCTACGTGGGACAGCGCGCGCCGGTGTTCGACGAGTGCATGGAAAAGGGCTATTTCATCAAGAACAAGGACGGCTCTGTTTTCCAGTGCGACCTGTGGCAGCCGGGACTTGCGATCATCGACTTTACAAATCCGGAGGCGCGCCGCTGGTATGCAAACCAGATCAAAAAGCTGGCTGAGCTGGGCGTGGACGCTATCAAAACAGACTTCGGCGAGAGGATCCCTACCGACGTTGTCTATTTCGACGGCTCAGACCCGTACAAGATGCACAATTACTATACGTATCTCTATAACAAGACCGTTTTCGAGGCTCTCCAGGAGGCAAAGGGCATGAACAACGCCTGTCTCTTTGCACGCTCGGCAACAGTCGGCGGACAGAAATTCCCGGTACACTGGGGCGGCGACTGCTTTGCAAACTATGAATCCATGTGGGAGACTCTCCGGGGAGGACTTTCTCTCTGCCTTTCAGGCTTTGGTTTCTTCTCCCACGATATTTCCGGATTTGAGGCGACTGCCTCACCTGACCTCTACAAGCGCTGGACGGCGTTCGGGCTCATGTCCACCCACTCGCGCTATCACGGAAACTCATCCTACCGCGTACCATGGAGCTTTGACGAGGAGAGCTGCGATGTTTCGCGCCATTTCGTAAAGCTGAAAGGCAGAATGATGCCCTATCTCTTCCGGAATGCTGTTGAGACTCACAAGACGGGCGTGCCCATGATGCGTGCCATGGTCGTGGATTTTGCTTATGACCATGCGGCTCTTACAGTCGACACGCAATATATGCTGGGCGACAGTCTCCTTGTTGCGCCGGTATTCAGCGAGGATGGACAGTGCAGCTTCTACCTCCCGGACTGCGGTATCTGGACGGACATCCAGACCGGCGAGGAGCTGGAGGGCGGCAAGTGGTACACGAAAAAATACGATTATTTCGGACTGCCGCTGTACGCAAAGCCGGGTTCTATCATGGTTTACGGCGATTTCAAGAAGACCGTGGAGTATGATTATGCGGACAACATGAGGATCGTGATTTATAATATGGCTGACGGTTCGGCTGCCAAGACGACGGTTTACAGCAAGGACGGGGAGGTCGCTGCGGAGATCAGAGCAGAGAGAGACCACGACAAGCTTATCGTAACGGTTTCCGGCACGGATAAGCCTTTCACTGTGGAGAGTTCGCAGGGACTTAAAGTGGAAATAGCGTAATATTATAGTAAAAAAACGGAAAATTACGGTGGAATGATGCCGAAGGCTGTGGTACAATGATAACAGGACAGGAAATACCTTGAATGAGCGAATGAAATAGAGCCGAAGAAGGCAAAGAGTCATTGATAAGGTAATTCCCGAATAGAAAACCTGATAAACGGCGGCATAGAGAGAGTAGCCGCCGGAAGAAAACTGCCGTCGGCTTCCACCTCTCCTTGCCGACATAACATAAAGGAGCTGCGCATAGCAGCTCCTTTTTATTTGGAACTTGTCTTCATAGGCTATTGCACGCGTCTTCTCGGCAAATTTTACCGATAGCTGCGCTGAAAAAGCTCACGGCAACACCGCACAAAGACCGCCCCACGGCTTTGTGCCGGATCTCATCGCTGTCTTGACAAAATACCGCGGAAATAGTATAATGATAATATACTAACAGGAAAAGAGGTTTTTGTTTTGGAATTTCTCTTAGTCGATGACAACGAAATAACCCTCGAAATCCAGCGCATGATGCTGGAAAGCTGTGGTCTCAACGTCGTTACCGCCGACTGCGGTCAGGCTGCCGTCAGAATTGCCGGAGAAAAACAGTTCTTTCTGATCTTCATGGATATCCGGATGCCCCATATGAACGGCTTCCAGGCAGCAGAGCTTATCAGAAAAAACGACAAAACTACGCCCATAATCGCCCTGTCCGCCGACAGAATTGACCCTGATGACCCACAGTTCAAAAGAAGCGAAATGAACGGCGCATTGCTGAAACCGCTTCAAATGAGCGATCTGGAAGAGCTGCTTGAAAAATATCTCGCCCTTGAATTGCCCGAAAGCAGTGAGAAAACCGACCCGGATCTCCTTTTTGCCTATGAGGAGCTTCTCGCCGTAATGAAAAACGAAAGGGCGGTAATGCGGCTTCTGGACAGATTTCTCAACGTCCATGGCAATGACTGCTCCAACCTCCGGGACTGCGTCTGGAACGGCAATTATCAGGGCGCACGGGAGATCCTCCACAACATTATCGGTATTTCGGGAAATATGTTCTGCAAAAGGCTCTACAGGATCGCCTGTACACTGGGCAGCGAGCTTCGGCAGAATAGTTGTGAGAGTCTCGATATCTTTTCCGGCATATGGCAGGACACGATCGAGGAGGTCGCCCGGCGGCGCAGCGCTCTCAGCGAGACAGCGGCGGAGAATGCGCCCGAAATGAACTGGCAGGAGCTGCGTGAGAAGTTTTTCGCCCTTTGCGAGGATTTTGACACATATGCGGCGGAGCTTTTCTACGAGAATATCCGCTGCTTTGAAAAAAATATGGCCGCTTCGGAGTTTGAGCGGCTGAAAAAAGCCATTATGGCATATGACTTTCTGGAAATAATCAGTAACAGGGAGGTGTGCGTGAATGTATAAGGTTCTTTTGGTTGAGGACGACGCTGCTCTCAGATTTATCTACTCGAAAATGAAAACCTGGACGGAGTGCGGCTTCACCATTGCGGCGGAGGCGGCAAACGGCAAAGCGGCTCTGGAGATACTGGAGAAAAAGGAGTTCGACCTGATCTTCACGGATATCAGAATGCCGTTTGTGGACGGCATAGAGATGCTCAGGACGCTCAGCGAAAGAGGCAACACAGTGCCGGTTATTTTCGCAAGCTCCTATGACGAGTTTGAATATGCCAGACAGGGGCTTATTCTCGGAGCTTTTGACTATCTGCTCAAGCCCGTTGACCAGAAAAAAATGGAGGAAGTCCTCCTCCGCGCAAAGAAGCGTATAGACGAGATGAACGCGGAAAATAAGATTGAGCCGGGAATACAAGCCGTCCTGGACGAGCTGGGGGTCTCCGCTGAGACAAATAATTTTGTTGATCAGGTGGCGCTGTATTGTTCAAAGAATTACGGCGAGATATTCTCTGTCGACGACATTGCCGACGCCCATGGCTACAGCAAGGACTACTTCGGCAAGCTGTTCAAGCAGCATTTCGGCGTCACCTTTCATGAGTTCTACTCCAGGGTGAAGATCAGGTATGCCATGGAGCTTATGCGGACGGGCAACTATAAGGCATATGAGATCAGCGATATTCTCGGATATTCTTCCGTTGATTATTTCACGAAGGTGTTTAAGGAGCAGACGGGGGTCACGCCTTCAAAGTTCAAGGCGGATCTGACTGCCGCAAAAAAGTGAGGCGTTAGCAATGACAAATTATGCTGAAATACTTGTGGTTGACGATATGCCGGATCAGATCGCGTATTCCGTAACGCTTCTCCGCGCTGAGGGCTACCGGATCTTTGCGGCGTCAAGCGGCAAGGCGGCTATGTATTTTCTGGAGAGACATATTCCCGACCTGATACTTCTGGACATACAGATGGCGGACATAAACGGACTGGAGGTCTGCCGCATGATAAAAGCCAGCGACCGGACAAGGGATATTCCCATAATATTTCTGACATCCGAGACAAGCCCGGAGATGATAGCGCAGGGCTTTGAGCTGGGCGGCTGCGATTACGTAAAGAAGCCGTTTATCAAGGAGGAGTACCTTGCCAGAATAAAGACCCATTTGCAGGTGTACAATCAGCAGAGGCAGATGACGGCGATGAACAACGAGCTGACCCAGTTCTGCTCTGCCGTTTCCCACGACCTGAAAGCGCCGTTCAACATTATAAATATGCTGATAGAGATGCTGCGTTCGGAGCTTGGGGAGGATGCTGACGACAGCATAAAGACCATTATGGATATGATAGTCTCAAAGGCGACGCAGACCAAGACTATGGTGGAGAGGCTTTTTGAGTTCTCCAAGATGTGCAATGTGACGGCGAACGTGCGCCACATTGACATCGCCGAGATCGCCGGGAATATATTCAATGACCTTTATGAGCTTGAGCCGGAGGGCAGGGACATTGAGTTCATAGTCGGTGAGCTTCCCCTGATCGACGCGGATGAGGTGCTGGCAGGGATAATGCTGAAAAATCTGTTATCTAACGCCATAAAGTACACGTCAAAGCGCGAAAAGGCGGTGATCGAGCTGACGGGCAGACGTGAGGGCAGTTACAATGTTATAAAAATCAGGGACAACGGCTCGGGATTTGATATGACGTATTCAAAGAAGCTGTTTCAGGTGTTCCAGAGGCTGCATTCTGACGAGGAATTTGAGGGCAGCGGCGTGGGGCTTGCGCTGATAAAGAGGATAATGGATCGTCATGGTGGAAAAGTGGAAGCCTATGGCGAGGTCGACAAGGGGGCGGAGTTTTCGCTTTGGTTTCCGGTGAGAGGATAAACACCGGATCGGCGCAGACGACAAAACCGGGTTTCCAAAGGGACAATGTCCCTTTGGCAGAGTCCAGAGGCAGCGCCTCTGGCAGGGTTTGGGACGGAGTCCCAAATCGACCGGAGGTCGATAAACACCGGGTTTCAAAAGGGGCAATGCCCCTTTTGCAGAGTCCAGAGGCAGCGCCTCTGGC